>NZ_JAGTJY010000410.1:0-791 GCF_018195695.1 Achromobacter sp. Marseille-Q0513
GATCGAGTTAGGCAATTCCTTGACTACGTTGGCTACGGATTGAGCAGGAATCAGTCGATTGAATCTGATACGGAAGCTGATAGTTAGCTAAGATATGTCGTGAGGGAGGCAGTGTAAGTGCACTGCTGCCCTAGCATTTGGCGATGAATTTCTACGACGGGTTTAACTGGGAAATGCACACCGGATGACGATATCGGGGGATCGACCGGTGGGGGTGTAGGTGTAGCAAAATTGTCCCTTCGCGGACATCGCGCTTCATTGCCTACCGTATACTTCTTGAACTACCGCAACAACGGTGGTCCCGGGGTGGAAGCCGGGAAGCTATAGGCGGACTGCCGCCGCTCAGGCGGCTATTTTTCGTCCGCGCGTCTTTGCACGTCCCTATGGGCGGGCCTAGACGGGGGTGCGCTTGCGCACGCCGGGTCCTATAGCTCCGGTCTTCCAACCTTGTCTTGTGCCCGCCCGCCTCATTTGGAAGTGGGGCGAGCGGGTTTCCCATCCGCTATAGGTAATGCCATGACGCAACATCCCCTCATTCAAGACCCTTGGTCCACCGACGCTTCATCGGCGCACGGCTTGGTTCTACTTTCTCATCTACACCTCATCGACCGCACCCGTTATGCGATAGAGACCATCGCCCGCATGGTCGGCAACAGTGCGTCCGAGCCGGACGCGACAGGCGCGCAACCGCTGGATGCCTGGACAGTGGCTGCATTGATGGGCGGCGTGGAAAGTCTGTGCGACCAATTGGCCAACCTGACCGACACGATGTTGGAAAGGGCGCAGGCTGG
>NZ_JAGTJY010000411.1:0-726 GCF_018195695.1 Achromobacter sp. Marseille-Q0513
ACGGGCGTCGCCTGAACCGGCTGGGCCTTGACGGCTTGCTCGACTGCCGGAGCAGCTTCGGCCTGAGCGGCCTGAACGGCTTCTTCAGCGGACGCGGCGGCTTGCGGCTGAGCAGGCGTTTCAGCCGATTCGGCGGGAGCCTGGGCCTGGACAGCCTCGGCGCCATTGTCCTCGTCACCAGCGTCATCCAGCTGTTCGTCGCTGCCGATCAGGCCGTTCTCGTCCTGGCTGCGGCGGCCGCGGCGGCTGCGGCGGCGGCGGCGCTTGCGCTCGGGATCGGCCGCGCCTTCGGCGCCTTCGGCCAGCGCGATGCCGTCTTCCGTTTGCTCGATGGCATCCGTCTGTTCCTGGAGGGCGGCCACGGGAGCGGCTTCAGCGGCAGGAGCGGCGGGCTTGGCGTCGGGGAGGGCGGTGGCCACGGTCTGGGCCAGCGCCGCGACCATGCTTTCCTGTTCGCTCATCGGCGCGTCGGACTGGCCTTCCTCGCGGCGGTTGCGGCCACGGCCGCGACGGCGATTGCGGCCGGCGCCCGCGTCGGCGCCCGCGGCCCCCGCCGCCCGCCCCGGGCGGGGGGTTGGCAGCCCGGGCCCGGGGCGGCCGGCGCCGGGGCGTTCCACCAGGGCGGGGGGCGTGCCGGCCGGCGCCAGCACGCCGGTGAAGTTCTCGACGATGAGATCCGGCCCGGCGCCAGCACGCCGGTGAAGTTCTCGACGATGAGATCCGGCA
>NZ_JAGTJY010000412.1:0-765 GCF_018195695.1 Achromobacter sp. Marseille-Q0513
CGGTCAGCGTCAGGTTGCCCGCGGCGGCGCCCTTGCCTGCCAGACGCAGGTCCTGGCCGGCGGACAACGTGATGTCGCCGCGCGCGCCCATCTCACCAGCGGCGTCCAGATCGCCGCCCGAGCGCGCCGTGATGCCCGTGCCCTGCGCGCGGCTCGTGGACGCCAGCGTCAGTCCTTCGCCCGCCGTCAGCGACAGTGCGCCGCCATAGGCCATGGCGCTGCCGTCCACGCGCATGCCGGCGCCGGAGGCCAGCGTCATGCCGGCATTGGTCTCGGCCAGTCCGGCCAGCGTCAGGTCGCGTCCCGCGTTCAGGCGCAACGCGCCTTCGGCTTGCAGCTTGGAAGCCGCGCCCGCCGCGATCTTGCCGATCGCGTCGATGGACAGCGGACCGCCGGCCAGCAGCTTGCCGTCGATGGCCGCATCGCCCGCCGCGCTGACCGTCAACGCTTGCAGCGAGGCCACCGCGCCAGCGGCCGTGAAATTGCCCTGCGTGCGCAGGCCGATGGCACCGCCCGCTTGTGCAGTAGCGTCCTTGCCAAGAGACAGGTCGCCCGCCGAAGTCAGGTTCAATGCGCCGGAGGTTGCGCTGGCGCTGCCCAGCAACGCCAGCTTGCCGCCCGCGTCCGCCGTCAGATCACCATTGCTGCGCAAACTGCCCTTGAGCGTAGTGTCGCCGCCGGCCTGCAGTTGCAGCTTGCCGGTGCTGGACAGCTGGCCATCCGTCGTGGCCGCGCCGCGCGCTTGCAGCGTCAGGTCGCCGTCGG
>NZ_JAGTJY010000413.1:0-760 GCF_018195695.1 Achromobacter sp. Marseille-Q0513
CTCCTGGCCAAGGGTGTCAACCCCAAACTCGAACGCAAGAAGTGTATTGAGACAGTATTCACCTGACAGTTGACCGCGTTGGGGCGTGGTCATACGACCCCAAGCCGGGTTATGAAACGGGTACTCCTACCTGTTGCATGATCCGGAGAGTACGTATGACTACGGAAGAAAAAGTAGCACGCCGCAAGCTCAGCCTGTTGGATCTGGCCCAGGAGCTACGCAACGTCAGCAAGGCGTGCAAAGTAATGGGCTACAGCCGTCAACAGTTCTATGAGATAAGACGCAACTTTCAGACCTATGGCTCTGCAGGGCAGCTGGACAAGCTGCCAGGAGCCAAGGGCCCGCACCCAAACCGCGTGGCACCCGAGATTGAGCAATCGATCCTGGACTACAGTCTGCAGCGGCCGACGCACGGCCCCGTGCGGGTATCCCATGAACTGGCTCTACGAGGCGTGACGGTCAGTTCAGGCGGCGTGCGCGGAGTATGGAGTCGCCAGGACTTGCTCTCCAAGCACGACCGCCTGTTGCGCCTGGAACGTGAGCAGCGCGATCAAACGCTGGAGCTCAATGACGAAAAAATCCGTTTGCTCGAACGCTTCAGCCCGGAGTTTCGCGAGCGCCAGATCGAAGTGCATCACACAGGCGAGCTGGTGACCATCGACACGTTCTTCGTCGGCACGCTCAAGGGCGTAGGCAAGGTTTATCTGCAAACCGTCCTGGATTGCTATAGCCGATTTGCCTTTGGCCGGCTGTATAACAG
>NZ_JAGTJY010000414.1:0-752 GCF_018195695.1 Achromobacter sp. Marseille-Q0513
GCCCTAGCTACTGATTTTCCAGGCCAGAGTGTGGCCCGGGCCGCTACGGCGTGCGCTGAACTCCAGGTGCAGACGCCGGTTGTGCGCCTGGAGCGCGCCTTCGATCAAACCGTTCCAGGCGGTGGCCAGTTCGACGGGGGTATCCTGAACGCCCTTCATGAAGGTCCAGCCTTCCTGGCGGACTTCGTAGCTGGTGTCCAGGTGCTGATCCACGCGGCGGGCATCACCATGCGCCTCTCCCAGGTTCTTGATGAAGCGGGCAAAGCCGGCCGCATCCCGACCATACCCACCGCCCAGGCCGTGCGCGATCTCATGGTAGAACTGCATGCCGATCAGCCTGGCGGCCATCCGCAGCCGGTGCGTGGCTTCGTGGGGCCCCCAAAGCTGTACGGCTACTGGGTATGCGGATCGCACATATTCCATCGCGTAGTTGCGATGCGCCTTGGCCAGCCGGGTCGCGGGCCATTGCTCCGTAGGCAAGCCCGGTGCGCGTGCTGGATCGAAATCCGGCGCATCTTCGTCACGCGCAAAGCGCAGCCGCTCATGCGGAAGCAGGTCGTGGTCGTGTTCGTAGTAGTAGCCTTCCAGCCCTGACTGTCCGTCGGCCGTCTGCTTGGTGCACACGAAGCCCAGGCGCGGGTTGTGCAGCATCGTGCCGTTCTGTGCATGCCAGCCGCGCAGCATGGCCGTGGAGACTTCCGGCGCGATGCCGCACAAAGCGGTGCCGGCCCAGATCCAGCGCGGCGCGGCAT
>NZ_JAGTJY010000415.1:0-737 GCF_018195695.1 Achromobacter sp. Marseille-Q0513
GTAGTGCTTTCATTGAAAATATAAGATCTATCTCGCGACGCGCTGAGGACGTGTATGGAGAAACAGTCGGCTATTGGCAACCTGATGAGCCCCCAATTACGGCTTTGTTTGCTGCATTTGGACAATGGATCGAGGAAGATTTCGACAATATTGAGATGGATGCTAGGCGTCGAATTTTTCTGCTGATAGAACAAGCGATGACGGAAGGGGATGAGCTAGTTGCCACCGCTGTAGCAACAGGTCTGATTGAGGCGCTAACTGGCAAAATTGGAAGCGATTTGTATAAATGGAAGAAGGTATCTTCCTGTTTTGGGCCGTACTCTTTGAGTCATGCCCGCGCATGGTCGGGGATGTGACAAGGATGTGATAGGAATTGTTCTGCCGCTTGAGTGGTGAGACAAGCTTCGCGTTTCATAAGGAAAAATATTGAGAAGGGTTGTGCATGTGGATGTGTTGCCTATTCACGTGAAAGAAATGGAAGTTTGTAAAAGGGATGGGGATTTTTCAATGATGAGCATTGATAAGGATGCTATTTTGAATTCGCCAAAAAGTTACGGAAGTGATTTTTTAGCGAGCGGCGATGATTCTCCTTAGGGCGGGCTGGGTTGCGTAGAAGAATAGAAAACTCTGCGCGGATTTTTGCGGGGTTGAAATTTTATCGAGTGGATCTATGAAATTGAAAATACTTTTCCCAAAAAATATGATCACGGATAGTTTGATCAGGCAAGAGAGGATTC
>NZ_JAGTJY010000416.1:0-733 GCF_018195695.1 Achromobacter sp. Marseille-Q0513
GGGTTTTCATATCGGGCGCAATATGGAGCCGTCTCCTGACCGCTAAATGAGCAATATCCCGCGCGATACCGTCTCGACACCGCCACTATGCTTGGCTTCGTCATTGAATCTGGCCTATAAAGCAGTCATGGGCGGTCTGCCAGACCGCGTGCACGCAGCCGATTATCAAGGGCCCCCAGCAACCATTCGCATCATCAAGTAATAGCCATGAGCACGACGACCAGCCATCCCACCCTCGCAGAGCGCTTAGGCCGCTGGCTGGGTCGTGCTGCGCGAGGCTATCTGCGTCGCGAGCAGAGCGTGGCACATAGGCTGGTCGCCAATGGCATGCCGGCAACTGGCGCCAGCGCGCTGCTGTGGACAATTAAGCTCACGCTGCTGGCTGTGCTGTTCTACGTTACGTTCTGGTTCGCGCTGCTGTTGGCGTTTCTGGTGGCGGTAGCGTGGGGCGCGGACGAAGTGGATTTGAATACGCCAGAACCCGAGTGGGAACACGGACCGGTCGGGTATGGTCTCTATTCCGACGACGGCTATCGGCTCGACGCACACGACCCGGACCACGAAACCCGGCTTTGAGGCCTGTCTTACGACTGTTTCTTGTTGCTTGGCTTATCAGGCCGCGCAGCCATGCCGATGGCACCTCTAAATGCCATGTTCGTAACTGCACCGCCACTTGCCTTGGCATCTCTCGTTCCTGCGGTCAAACCCTGTAGTGCCGAGCCCGCATGAATAC
>NZ_JAGTJY010000417.1:0-732 GCF_018195695.1 Achromobacter sp. Marseille-Q0513
TCCTTAGACTTGGAAACCAGCGCATCCAGCCAATTTCTATAATCTCCCCATTTTCCAGTCGCATATGGCTGCGAACGGGGATAATCAAGGCGATGGTTATCGGTGATATAAAACCGATGGTAACGCTCGTAAGCAGGGCGGATCGTTTTCTGCCCTCCTGCAGGCAACGACACCGTCAACGTGGACACTCCGTCAGTGATTTGCGGATATGCCACGAACAAATCATTTAATGATTGATACCCCTTGCCTGGAGCGTCTAACTCGATCAAGAAATCACAGAAAGAGGGCAATAGGCCACCCACATATTTTCTTGGCTTGCCAACTCCTTCCCCAAGAAAATCTCGTCGCATTGCATCTACGATCTCGTCCCGTGTCATGCTTTTGTCGATCTCCAAGTACAGGGATCGACAACGCCAATGGCTTTAGTCCTCGCTTTTGACCGGAACTTTTTCCAGCAAAGGAATAGACCGATCTGCCAATTGCACGTAGGCGGGATCCCTTTCAACGCCCAAACTTTCGTATCCTACCGCGTTTGCGGCCGCGAGTGTGGACCCGGACCCGGCAAATGGATCCAATACGACGCCCTTGCCTAGTGGCAAAGAACCACGGACGAGTTTTCGGAGGAATTCTTGCGGCTTAAGAGAAGGATGTTCAGCAATTCGCCTTTCCGTAGCAGGTGTTGGATGCGAGCGAATGACATCCCCAAAGGGACGATCTTTCGATGGTCGCCTA
>NZ_JAGTJY010000418.1:0-720 GCF_018195695.1 Achromobacter sp. Marseille-Q0513
TTCCGAACATGCCCATGATGATCGTAAAGACCAGGGCAAAGATCGCTGCATAGATCGCGTAGAAGAGCATCTGGTTCAGCCAGCTTCTGAAGTAGTCCCTTGTGTACTCAAACAGCAAGGCCAGAATAAACAGAGGCCCAACAATTGCGATGATCCCCATTCCGGCTTTTACCGAGACGAGGACAATAATGCCTACTGCGCTCATCGCGGCGGAGATCACTGAGATAAGGACGGCGATAACCACGAATGCGAACGCCTTGATTGGGCTGGTGACGGCATTAGGAGCGCGGTCATGTATCTCAGTACTGATTTCCGAGCCATTATTGGCCGCCGCATCGAGTTTTTCGGCCGGCGTGGTGGGTTCCCTGTTGAAGATGTTGGTCATGTCGGTGGGCAATTCCAGCATGACCTCGACGATCTCAGTCTGGTACAGGCCGCCCGCGCCGGCAATGCTGGCGATGATGACAATGTTCACAACGCGGCGCAGCGCAGTGAAGATGGGCGTCGGAATGGCGCCACTGGCGATCATCCACCCGTACCACATGAGGCCAATGGTCATGGCTATCGTGACGAAAGGCCAGATGGCGGCTGTGGCATTGCTGACCGCCGGTGCGACGACGCCCTTGAGCATGTGTGTCACGGAGTCGTCCATCCAGCGCGCGATGCCGCCCAGGCTGATGAGCTGAATTGGATCCGCGGCCATTAGTTCCCCCCGGGTAT
>NZ_JAGTJY010000419.1:0-719 GCF_018195695.1 Achromobacter sp. Marseille-Q0513
ACCTTGTCTTCCGTGACGTCGCCGGCGGCTTGGCCGGTGATGGTCGGCTTGTCGTTGGTGCCATTGATGGTGATGGTGACCGTGCCGGTGGTGCCGTCGGCGGTCGTGACCGTGAACTTCTCGGTCAGGAAGTCCTTGGCGCCCAGGGCCTGGACTTCGGGATCGGTGTCGTCGAGCGTGTAGGTCCACTTGCCGTTGGCGTCGATCGAGAACGTGCCATGCTCGCCCTTGAAGTCGGTCTGCGGCTTGAACACGGCTTCGCCCTTGTCGGGGTCGACCACGTCCAGCTTGCCGGTGGCGGTGGAGATCTCGTCTTCCTTGACCGTGCCCTTGTCGTCGCCCGGCTTGCTCGGGGTGATCACGGCGCCGTCGTCGGTGCCGTTGATCGTGACGGTGATGGTCTCGGGGGTCTTGCCACCCTTGCCATCATCCACGTAGACGGTGAAGGTCTCGGTGATGGACTCGCCGGTCTTCAGGCCCTTGACGTCGGTGTTGGCGCCGTCCAGGTTATAGGTCCACTTGCCGGTCTGGTCGACGGTGAAGGTGCCGTACTTGCCCTTGCCGTCGTTGCTGACGGACCAGGTGTGGGTGTCGTTGACGTCGACGTCGGTCTTACTCAGTTGGCCGGTGGTGCTGGTGCTGCCGCCATCGGTGACTTCACCGGTGGCCTGGCCGCTGATGACCGGCGCATCGTTGGTGCCGTTGATGGTGACGGTGAC
>NZ_JAGTJY010000041.1:0-36052 GCF_018195695.1 Achromobacter sp. Marseille-Q0513
GAGTTGACCTGCACGGCAGCCGGCAGCGTGGCGGGAGCCGCCGCGCTGCCCAGTTGCAGCGTGCCGCCGTTGACGGTCGCCGTGCCGCTGAAGCTGTTGCTGCCGTTGAGCGTCAGCGTGCCGCCGCCTTGCTTGACCAGGTTGCCGCTGCCCGTCAGCGAGCCGCTGAAGGCGCCGTCGGCGCCCTGGTTGAAGGTCAGCGTGGCGTTGTTGGTGATGGCGCCCTGCAGGCTGGCCGTATTGCCGATCAGCGTGCCCGCGTTGACCAGCGTGCCGCCGGTGTAGGTCGACGGTTGCGACAGCGTCAGGGCGCCCGCGCCGTCCTTGACCAGCTGGCCCGCGCCGCTGACCGCGCCGCCCAGCGTGCCGTCGGCCGCCTGGTTCAGGCGCAGCGTGGTGCCCGCCGCGGTGCTGACGTTGCCCTGCACGCTGGCGCTGTTGCCCTGCAGCGTGCCGCCGGCGATCACGGTGCCGCCGGCATAGCCGTTGGCGCCGTTCAGCACCAGGGTGCCGGCGCCTTGCTTGGTCAGCGCGCCGCTGCCGTTGATGGACTGGTTCAGCGTGAAGGTCTGGCCGGCGGCGGTCACGTCGATGGCGCCGCCGACGCCGTCCAGCGACAGGCCGCGGGTCGTGGTGATGTAGCCGGGGTCGGCGATGCGCAGCGTGCCGCCGTTGATGGACACTGCGCCGCCGTTGCCCAGGTTGCTGTCCTGGGTCACTTGCAGCACGCCGCTGCGGATCGAGGTGGAGCCGGTGTAGCTGTTGTTGCCCGCCAGGATCAGGGTGCCGCCATTGCCTTTCTCGATGCCGCCGCCGCCGGTGATCGGCGCCGCCACCGTGGCGGTCTGGCCGTTCTCGACGCGGAATGGCGTCAGCGCCTGGGCGATGTTGATCGTGCCGCCCGCGCCGGCCTGCAGCGTGTAGCCGCCGGACAGGAACTGCAATCCGGTCAGGTTCTGCGCGCCGACCACGGTGACCAGGCCGCCGCTGCCCGCGAAGGCCGCGTAGCCGCCGTTCCACTTGTCGGCGAGGTTGCCGGTCGGGTCGACCCAGTTGGTGGTCGCCGCGTTCCAGGTGCCGGGACCGCCGGCGATGACGCCATCGCCCACCGTCTTGGCGCCATTCCAGAACTGGATTTCGCCGGGTTGCGATTGCAGCACCAGGTTGATCTGGTTGGGCAGATTCTGCAGCGTCAGGTTGGCTTGCGTGATGCCGGTGGGCAGCGTGCCGTAGGTGATGGTCTGGTTGTTGAGCGTGCCGCCATAGGAGAACAGCTGGTAGACGCCGGTGCCCAGGTTGCCGCCGTTGCTGATGTTGAGCACGCCGTCCAGCGTCAGGTTCTGTGCCACGCTGACGGCGGTGGTCGGGGTGCTGGGCGTGCCTAGCGTGAAGTCGAGCTGGGTGGCGTTGGACAGGGTCAGGTTCTGGGCGAACGAGATCGGGTTGCCCGGCGTGCCGGCCGTCAGATGGGCGTTGTCGTTCAACGTCACGTCGGCCGCCACCGAGCCCGAGCCGCCGAGCGAGCCGCCGGCGTTGACGGTGACGTTGCCGCCGGTCAGCGTGCCGTTGACCAGCAGGGCTCCGCCGTTGACGGTGGTGCCACCGCCGACGCTGTTGTTGCCGCTCAACGTCAGTGTGGCGGCGCCGTTCTTGGTGAGGGTGCCCGCGCCGGTGCCGCTGCTGGTGATGTTGCCGGCATAGGTGCCGTTGGCGCCGCCCTGGTTGAATATCAACCCGCTGCTGTCGACCAGGTTGATGTTGCCTTGCAGGCTGGTGGTGTCGCCCGCCAGCGCGCCGGCATTGACCGTGGTGCCGCCGCTGTAGCTGTTGGCGCCGCCCAGCGTGAGCGTGCCGCCGCCGTTCTTGACCAGGCTGCCGCCGCCCGAGATCGCGCCGCCGAAGGCGCCGGCGGCGCCCTGGTTGAACGTCAGCGTGGTGCCGGCCGAGGTGGCGACGTTGCCCTTCAGGCTGTTGGTGTCGCCGATCAGCGTGCCGCCGGCCAGCGTGATGCCGCCGCCATAGCTGTTGTTGCCGCTCAGGGTCAGGGTCGAGCCGCCGGTCTTGGTCAGGCCGCCCGCGCCGCTGAGCGCGCCGGACAGCGTCAGGTCGTTGGCGCCGGCCACGGTCAGGCCAGCATTGAGCGTCACGTCATTGTTCAGCACGACGCCGGCCGCGCCGGCCTGCAGCGTGCCCGCGCCGGATACGGTCAGGCCGTCGCTGCCCAGCGCGCCGTTGTTGCCAGCCACCAGGGTGCCGCCTGCCAGCACCGTGCCGCCGGTGTAATTGTTGGCGGTGCCCAGCGTCAGGCTGCCGCTGCCGGTCTTGGTCAGCGGTCCGCTGCCGCTGACGATGCCGGACAGGGTCAGGTCGCCGGCGCCGTTGACGGTGAGCGCGCCGTTCAGCGTGACTGCGTTGGTCAGGGTGGCCGCGCCCAGGCCGGCCAGCGTGACGCCGCTGGCCGCGGTGAGCGTGCCGCCGCCCAACGCTGAATTGCCGCCGACCGTCAGCGTGCCCTGGTTCAGCGAGGTGCCGCCCTGGTAGCTGTTGTTGCCGCTCAGGGTCAGGTTGCCCGCGCCGTTCTTGACCAGGCTGCCCGTCGGGCCGCTTATCGTGC
Source organism: Achromobacter sp. Marseille-Q0513 (assembly GCF_018195695.1). Lineage (NCBI taxonomy): Bacteria > Pseudomonadati > Pseudomonadota > Betaproteobacteria > Burkholderiales > Alcaligenaceae > Achromobacter > Achromobacter sp. Marseille-Q0513. The sequence continues at coordinate 2,615 of NZ_JAGTJY010000041.1, forward strand.
CGGTCAGGCCCAGGTCGGCGCCGTTGAAGGTCGTGGCGCCGCCCAGGGTGATGGCGTTGGTCAGCGTGACGGGCGCGGTGGCGGTGACGGTGACGCCCGCCGCCGTGGTCAGCGTGCCGGCGCCCAGCGCCGTACCGCTGCCCACGGCGAGCGTGCCGGCGTTCAGCGTGACGCCGCCTGTGTAGTTGTTGGCGCCGCTGAGCGTCAGCGTGCTGGCGCCGTTCTTGACCAGGCTGCCGCTGCCCTGGATGCCGCCGGCCAGGGTGAGATCGGCGCTGCCGGGCAGGGTGAGCGCGCCATTGAGCGTGATGCCGTTCTGCAGTTGCACCGGCGCCGAGGCGTCGAGCGAGGTGCCGCCCGAGGCGATCAGCGCGCCGCTGCCCAGGGCCGTGTTCGAGCCGACCGTAAGCAGGCCGCTGAGCAGCTGGGTGCCGCCCTGGTAGCTGTTGTTGCCGGTCAGGGTCAGGTCCGAGCCGCTCTTGATCAGTCCTCCGGCGCCGGAAATCCCGCCCGTCAGCGTCAGCGGGGCCGCGCCGTTGAGCGTCAGGTTGCCTTGCAGCGCCACGGTGTTGCCCAGGCTGACGGCGACGTCGTTGGACAGCGAGGTGCCGTCGGCCGCCGTCAGCGCGCCGCTGCCGAGCGCGGTGTTGCCGCCGAGCTTGATGCCGCCGGCCTGCAGCAGCGTGCCGCCGGCATAGGTGTTGGCGCCGCCCAGCGCCAGCGTGCCCGCACCGGTCTTGGTCAGCGCCGAGCCCGCGCCGGTGCCGGCGATGACGCCATTGACGGTGTAGAGCGTGGTGGGGCCGGCCACGTCGATGGCGCCGCCGCTGGCGATGGTGATGTTGCGGGCGGTGACGGCAGGACTCGCGCCTTGGTAGCGCAGCGTGCCGCCATCGAGCACCACCTGGTTGCCGGCGTTGCCCAACTGCCCGTCGCCGCTGATCTGCAGCACGCCGCCTTCGATGCGGGTGTCGCCGACATAGCTGTTGTCTTGCGCGAAGATCAGCGTGCCGCCGTCGCGCTTGGCGATGGTGGCGTTGCCTGTCAGCGTGGTATTGAGCGTGGCGGTGGCATTGGGTTCCACCCGCAGCGTGGCGACGCCGTCGCTGCCGGCCTGGGCCAGCAGCGCGCCGTTGTTCAGCACATAGCCGTCGGTGGAGAACTGCAAGCCCTGGAAGCTCTGCGTGCCGCTCAGGTTGACCGTGCCCGCCGTGCCCTGGAACACGCCGTAGCGGCTGCCCCAGGCGCTGGGCGTGCCCTGGGCGTCGCTCCAGTCCAGGCCGCCGGAGGTCCAGCTGCCGGCGCCGCCCGCGCCGCCCTTCCAGAACTGGATTTCGCCGGGCGCGGATTCGTTCAGCACATTGACCTGGCCGGCGATATTGGTCTGCAGCGTGACGTTGGCGGACGGCATGGCGCCGGACTGCAGGCCCGCCACGTTGCCGACGCCGGTATAGGAGATGATGCGGTACACGCCCACGCCGAAGCTGGGCAAGGCGGTCACGTTGAGGGTGCCGTTCAAGGTGACGTTGCCAAGCACGGAGATCAGGCTGCCGGTATTGCCCGCGCCCAGCGAGGCATTGAGGCTGGAGCCGCTGTTCATCGTCAGTGAACCGAGCGACAGCGTGCCGCCATTGGCCGAACTGACCGCCAGGTTGCCGCCGTTGAGCACGGTGACCGCGCCGCTGGCGCTGCCGGTACCGGTCAGCGTGGCGCCGGTGTTGACGTTGATGGCGCTGTTGGCCAGCGAGCCGGTCAGGTTGAGCGTGCCGCCGCCGACGTTGAAGATGCCGGTATTGCTGCTGGTGCCCGTCAGCGCGAGGCCGCCCGGGCCGCTCTTGATCAGGTTGCCCGAGCCCGTCAACGCGCCGTCGAAGCTGCTGTCGGTCGCGCCGCCCAGTGTCAGCAGGCTGCCCGCCTGCAGGTTCAGCGTGCCGGCGCCGGACAGGCTGGCGATGCTGTCCGTGCTGCCTAGGCTCAGGGTGGCGCCGCTGTCGACGCGCACGCTGGAGGCCGTGCCGATCTTGCCGCCGCCCGTGGTGGCCAGCGTGCCCTGGGCCACGCCGATGCCGCCGGTGAGCGTGTTGGCGCCGCTGAGCGTGAGCGTGCCCAGGCCGGTCTTTTCCAGATTGCCAGCGCCCGACAGCGCGCCGGTGTAGGCGGCGTTGGCGCCTTGGTTGAAGGTGAGCACCGTGCCGGCCGATGTGGCGATCGGTCCGATCAGGTTGCCGCTGTTGCCGGTCAGGCCGCCGCCGCTCAGCGTGATGCCGCCGCCGTAGCTGCCGGCGCCGGTCAGCGTCAGGGTGCCGGCGCCGGTCTTGACCAGTCCGCCCACGCCGGACAGATCGCCCGCCAGCGTCCAGTTGCCGGCGCCGCCGGCGGTCAGCGTGTCGCCCAGTTGCACCGTGTTGGCCAGCGTCACGCCGTCGGCCGCCGTCAGCGTGGAGGGGGCCGAGACCGTGAGCGTGCCCGTGCCCAGCGCCGTGTTGCTGCCGGCGGTCAGCGTGCCGGCCGAGAGCGTGGTGCCGCCCGAGTAGTTGTTGCCGCCGGACAGCGTCAGCGTGCCGTTGCCGGTCTTGATCAGGCTGCCGGCGCCGCCGATGGCGCCCGCCAGGGTCTGGTCATGCGAGCCCAGGACCGTGAGCGTAGTGCCCGCGCCCAGGGCTATGCCATTTTGCAGCGTCACCGCCTGCGTGCTGTCGAGGGCGGCGGAGCCGGAGACCGTGAGCAGGCCCGTGCCCAGCGCAGTGTTGCTGCCGGCGTTGAGCGTGCCGGCTGCCAGCGTGGTGCCGCCGGTGTAGCTGTTGTTGCCGCTCAGGGTCAGGGTGGTGGCGGATTGCTTGACCAGGCTGCCCGAGCCGGACACGGCGCCCGCGAGCGTGATGTTCTGCGCGCCGGCCAGCGTCAGGCCCGCGCCGACGAGCGCGATATCGTTGGCCAGCGTCACGGTGCCGGTCAGGCCTTGCAGCGTGGATCCGGCATTGACCGTCACGGCGCCGCTGCCCAGTGCGCCGCCGCTGCCGATGGCGACCGTGCCGCCGTTGAGCTGGGTACCGCCGCCGTAGCTGTTGGCGCCGGTCAGCGTGAGCGTGCCATTGCCGCTCGCGATCAGGCCGCCCGCGCCCGAGATGGCGCCGGACAGGCCGAGGCCGTTGCTGGCGTCGACCGTCAGGGACTGTCCCAGCGAGATATCGTTGGCCAGCGTCAATGCCTGGGTGCTGCCCAGGGTGGCGGCGCCGGTCACGTTGAGCCCGCCGCTGCCGAGCGCGCCAGCGTTGCCCACGTTCAGCCGGCCAGCGGTCAGCGTGGTGCCGCCCGAATAACTGTTGCTGCCCGCCAGCGTCAAGGTGGATGCGCCGCTCTTGGTCAGCGCGCCGGCGCCGTCGATGACGCCGGAAAGCGTGATGTCGCGGTCGCCGGTCACGGTGAGCGCGCTGGCCAGCGTCACCGCGTTGCCCAGCGCAATGGGCGCGCCCGTGCCGGTGCCGGCCAGCGTGGCGCTGCCGTTGACCGATAGCGCGCCGGAGCCGAGCGCATTGCTGCCGCCCAGGCGCAGATTGCCGCCGTCCAGCCGCGTGCCGCCCTGGTAGGTATTGGCGCCGGCCAGCGTCAGCGTGGTGCCGGCGCCGGCCAGCCGCAGGCCGCCCGCGCCGTCGATCGGCCCCAGCAGCGCGGCGTCCTGCGACAGGGCCACCGACAGCTGGGCGCCGGCGCCCAGCGTGATGGCATTGTTCAACGTCAGTGCCGTGGCGCTGTCCAGCGCGCTGTTGGCGGTGACGGTCAGGCCGCCGGCGCCCAGCGCCAGATTGTTGCCCGCCACCAGGGTGCCGCCGCCCAGCACCGTGGCCGCGTGGGTGTTGACGCCATTGAGGGTCAGCGCGCCGCTGCCGGATTTGATCAGCGTGCCGGCGCCGGCCAGCGCGCCGTTCAGCGTCAGGTTGCCGTTGCCGCCGGTGGTCAGGTTGGCGTTCAGGTTGATCAGGTTGCCCAGCGCGACGGCGTTGTCGGCCAGCAGGCTGGCGTTGCCGCTGACCGTGAGCGCGCCGGTGCCCAGCGCGCCATTGCCGCCCACGCGGATGGCGCCGGCCGACAGGGTGGTGCCGCCGCCGTAGGTATTGGCGCCGTTCAGCGTCAGCGTGGCCGCGCCCGTCTTGGCGAGCGCGCCGTTGGCGCCCGAGACAATGCCGTTCAGCGTCAGGTCGTTGGCGCCGGCATGGGTGAGCGTCACGCCCGCGCCGAGCTGCACGTTGTTGCCCAGCGCGAGCGCCGAGGCCGCGTCCAGGCTGCTGTTGCCCGTGACGCTGAGCACGCCGCCGCCCAGCGCCGTGGCGCTGCCCGCGATCAGCGCGCCGGCGTTCAGCGTGACGCCGCCGATGGCGCTGTTGTCGCCGCCCAGCGCCAGCGTGCCAGCGCCCAGCTTGGTCAGACGGCCGGCGCCGGTCAGCGCCTGGTTCAGGGTGTAGGTATTGCCGGCGTCGGCGATGTCCAGGCTCGCGCCCGCGCCCACGTCGATGGCGCGCGCGGTGCCGGTGTAGCCGGTGCCGGTGACGCGCAGCGTGCCGCCGCCGAAGCCGAGCGCGCCGGAGGCCGCGCCGAGCTGGTTGTCGGCGCTGACCTGGAGCACGCCCTCGGCGATGTAGGTGCCGCCCTGATAGGTGTTGACGCCGCCCAGCACCAGCGTGCCGAGGTCGCGCTTCTGCAGCTGTCCCGATCCGGTGATCGCGCTGTTCACCGTGCCGGTCAGCAGCGGATCGACGCGGAAGTTGTTGACGCCGGCCGCCAGCTGGAGCGAGCCGCCCTGCAGCGTATAGCCATCGGTGAAGAATTGCAGTCCCGTGATGGACTGCGGGCCGGCGACGTTGACCGTGCCGCCGGCGGCGCCGCCGAACACGGCGAACTGGCCGCCCCAGGTCTGGCTGAGCAGGCCGCTCTGGTTGGTCCAGTTGGTGCTGCCGCCATCCCAGGTGCCGCCGCCGCCGGCCAGCACGCCGTCCGCGGCGAGCTTCGTGCCGTTCCAGAACTGCACGCTGTTGCTGCCGTTCTGCACGATCAGGTTGACCTGCTGGTTGACGGCGGTCTGGATCTGCAGGTTGGCGGGCACCGTGCCCGGCGGCAGGCTGCCCAGGGCCAGTCCGTTGTTGACCAGCGCGCCGGTGTAGGTGATGAGCCGGTACACGCCCTGGCCGAAACCGCCCTGGTCGGTCACGTTCAGCTGGCCGCCCAGTGTCACGTTGCCGTTGACCTGCACCAGCGTCTGCGGCGTGGCCTGCGGCGCGCCCAGCGCCACGTTGAACTGCGAGTTGCCGTTCAGCGTCAGGCCGCCCAGCGTCAGGGTCTGGCCGGACGCGGCCGATAGCGCGCCGCCCGCCAGGATGCTGGCCGCGCCGGTCGCGCTGCCGCTGCCGCCCAGCGTGGCGCCGGCGCCGACGGTGATCTGCGAGCTGGCCAGGGTGCCGTTGACGTTCAGGCCGCCGCCGGTCACGCCGAACGTGCCGGTCTGGGTGCTGGCGCCGGTCAGGGTGAGAGTGCCGGTGCCGCTCTTGATGATGTTGCCCGCGCCGGTGAGCGTGCCGCCAAAGGTCGCGTTGGCGTTGTCCTGGCCGAGCTGCAAGGTGCTGGCCGCGCCCAGGTCGAGGCGGCCCGAGCCGCTGAGCGAACCGAAGGTCTCGCTGTCCGACAGCCGCAGCGTGGTGCCCGTCGCCAGGTTCACGGCCAGCGTATCGGCCAGCGCCTGGCCGCCGCGCGTTTCCAGGGTGCCGGACAACAGGTTGAGGCCGCCGGTGAAGGTATTGATGCCGTTGAGCACCAGGGTGTAGCCGTTGCCGACCAGGTTCACCAGGCCGGCGCCGCTGATGGCGCCGCTGTAGGTCGCGTTCGCGCCCTGCGTCAGGGACAGGGTGGCGTTGTTGACGACGCTGCCGCCCAGGCTGCCGGTGCCGGCCTGCAGAATGCCGGCGTTGATGGTGGTGCCAGCGTGGCTGGTGGCGCCAGTCAGCGTCAGCGTGCCGGCGCCGTTCTTGATCAGGCTGCCCGCGCCGGAGAGCGCGCCGTTCAGGCCGATGTCGCTGGCGCCGTCGATGGTGAGATTGGCGCCGAGCGAGACATTGTTGGCCAGCGTGCGCGCGGCGCTGCCTTGCAGCGTGGCGTTGCCGGCGACGGTCAGCGTGCCGCTGCCCAGCGCCGTGTCGCTGCCGGCGATCAGCGTGCCCGCGTTCAGCGTCACGCCGCCGGTGTGGACGTTGTTGCCCGACAGCGTCAGCGTGCCGGCGTCGTTCAGCGCGATGCCGCCGGCGCCGCTCAGGGCGCCGGCCAGCGTCAATGCCTGGCCGCCGGTGCTCACGCCCAGGTTGGCGCCCAGCTGGATGTTGTTGCCGATGCTGAGGTTGCCAGCCGCCAGCGTGGCGGCGCCTTGCACGTTCAACAGGCCGCTGCCCAGCGCGGTCGCGTTGCCCAGCGTCAGCGTGCCGGCGTTGAGCAGCACGCCGCCGGTGTGCGTGCTGGCGGCGTTCAGCGTCAGGCCGGCGGGGCCGTTCTTGACCAGCGTGCCGCTGCCCGACAGCGCGCCGGCCAGTGTGAGCGCCTGGCCGCCGGCCACGGTCAGGTTGCCGCCCAGCCCGAAGCTGTTGTTCAGCGTGACGGCCGCGCCGCTGTCCAGCGTGGTGCCGCTGGCGATGTTGATGAGGCCCGTGCCCAGCGCATTGTTGGCGCCCACGATGACGTTGCCGCCATTGAGCGTGCCGCCGCCGAAGCTGTTGCTGCCGTTGAGCGTCAGCGTGCCGATGCCGGTGTTGGACAGCGTGCCGCCGGCGCCGCTGATGGATCCGTTGAGGGTGAGGTTGCCGCCCACGGTGAGGGCGTTGCTGAGCACGAAGTTGTTCGACAGCGCCACGCCCGCGCCGATGCCGGCCAGGGTCACGGCGCCGTTGACGGTCACCGCGCCGCTGCCCAGCGCGCCGGAAGCGCCCAGGTTCACCGTGCCGGCGGACAGCGTCGCGCCGGCGCCGAAGGTGTTGGCGCCGTTCAGGGTCAGCGCGCCGGCGCCGGTCTTGAGCAGCGAGCCGCCCGCGCCGCTGATGGCGCCGTTGAGAGTCAGGTCGCTGGCGCCGTTCAGCGTCAAGGCATCGTTCAGGATGATGGCGTTCTGCAGCGTGAGCGCGCTCGCCGTGGACAGGCTGGAGGCGCCGGCCACGGTCAGCGCGCCGCTGCCCAGCGCGGCGGCATTGCCGAGCACCAGGCCGCCGGCGTTGAGGGTGGTGCCGGCGTGGCTGTTGACGCCGTTCAGCGTCAGCAGGCCCGCGCCGTTCTTGGTCAGCGCGCCGGCGCCGGACAGCGCGCCCGACAGCGTCAGCGCGCCCGTGTTGACCAGGCTAAGGTTGGCGTTGAGCACGATGTTGTTGGACAGCGCGCTGGCGCTGCCGGCCTGCAGCGACGCCGCGCCGTAGACGGTCAGGTTGCCCGTGCCCAGCGCGCTGTTGCCGCCCAGCGCCAGCGAGCCCGCGCCCAGGCGCACGCCGCCGGTGTGGGCATTGTTGCCGTTCAGCGTGAGCGTGCCTGTGCCGGACATGTCCAGCCCGCCGGCGCCGGACAGGTTGCCGGCCAGCGTCAGGTCATTGATGCCCTGGATGCCCAGGTTGCCCGAGTTGAGCAGGATGGCGTTGGCCAGCGACAGGCTGGAGAGGCTCGAGATGGCGCCGCCGTTGACCGTGAACAGGCCGCTGCCGAAGGCGGCGGCGTTGTCGAAGCTCACCAGGCCGCTGTTCAGCGTGGTTTGGCCGGATACCAGCGGCCCGTTCAGGGTCCAGGTGCCGCCGTTGACCTGCAGGTTGGTGAAGTTGCGGTAGACGGTCGAGGCGGCCGTGCCCGTGCCGGTGGCGCCCGAGGCGCCGGGATTCTGCAGCACCAGGGTGTTTGTGCCGCCGGCGCCGCCGTCGACGGTGCCTACCGCGGCGAAGCCCAGCGCCAGGCTGGGTCCGACGCCGCCGAAGGACAGGTCGACGGTGATCAGGTTGCCGCTGTTGATGACGGACGAGCCTGTCATCGCGGTGAAGGTGTTGGTGCTGTTCTGCCCCATGCTCACGCTGCCGTCGATGCTGCCGGCATTGACGAAGCTGTTGCCGGTGGACGAACGGCCCAGGCCGACGCGTCCGATGATCGAGCCGCCGGCCGCGTTGGTCATGCTGATCGGGGCGCCGCCGTAGGCCGAGATGGCCACGTTGGACGCCAGCGGCGGGCTGCCCAGTATGCCGGGCACGAGACTGATGGTGCCGCTGTTGTTGATGTTGATGGAGCCGGTGGCGTCGCTTTGCAGCACCAGCGCGGCGCCGTCGAGCACGGGCAGCGACACGCCAAGCAAAGACAGGCCGGCGCCGTAGAGCGTGCCGCTGTTGGTCACGGAGACCGCGCCGCCGTTGTTGGCATTGCCGAGCCGGGCGCCGGATATGCCCAGCCCCAGCAGGCTGAGGCCGGGGTTGATCAGGCCTTGGTTGATCAGGGTGGCATTCCTGCCGGTCAAGGTGATCGCCGCGGCGCCCGGCAGCGCGACCGTCGGGCCGGAGGACTGCCCCGTCGGCGTGACCTGCACGGTGACGCCGTTGGCGGCGCTGTTGACGGTGTTGGGATGCAGGACCGGAACGACCGCGTCGTTGCAGATGATGGAGCTGCCCGACGTGGTGCAGGCGAAGGCCGCCGGGGCCGGGGCCATCAGCAGCGCGAGGATGCGCCAGACATAGTTGTGGGGAATGAAGGTATAGCCATGCCGGTGGCCAGGTCTCATGTCTGCTCCGTGAACGAGAAATGAGCCCCTTCCGCCTCTCCTGAGCATCTTTCATCCAGGGAGGGGACGAGGCGATTGCTGCAATCAGGACGCGCGAGTGGCGGCGGTTTTCAGGCGCCTGCCGCTTTCATTCGGCCTTCAGTGTGAGAGGAAGGACAGGCATGGAGTGGTGGATCATTTTGCTGATTAGTAACTAAATAAATCTGAGTTGGCACCAATTTCATTGATAATGTCAGTACATTTAGTTACTAAAATTTCTAACGGTTAAGTGGCATGAGACCGCGCCATGATTAGCCGTATGGGTGATTTATGCAGGCGAATTTGTATTTATCTGAAATTGCGCAGGGTTTGCCTATTCTTGTGTGGATATATCAATAAGCAATTGATAAATAAAAGAAAATATGAGGCGTCTGATTCTCGAATGCCGGAATTTCCGGTTTTGGAATGAGCGCCGCGATGTTTGCAGAAAATAATATGGCTTTGCGCTGATGATTGATATTTCGAGAAAGCAGGTCCACGAATTGCGGATTTCCGTGGCAATCGCAGCCACGGAGTGGCGAACCCGGATTCAAGGACTGGGAGGAATCCGCGCGCCTGGCGGCTGGAATCGCAAGCAGACGTAAAAAAGCGGCCCCTGGGGCCGCGGTATCTGGCGCGAGCCGCGCCAGCCCTTGCTAGCCGGCGTCAGTGCTGCGCGCCGTCCGGCCGGTTGATCTGGTCCTCGGCGATGATCTCCGCGACCAGCGTGCGGCCCGGCCCTTGCAGGAAGTACTCGGGCTCGCCGGGCTCGCGCAGTTTCAGGTAGGCGTTCTCGCCGATCTGCATGGTATGGCCGGCGTCCATCTCGGCGCCGCTCTGGAGCAGATAGGCCATGATGTTGTTGAAGATGTTCGAGTAGAACTCGCCCTGGTGATGGCCCTCGGCCAGCGCGGCGAAGTCGGGCAGGCCGAAGCGGTCGGCGCCGTAGGTCCGCATCCACACGCCTGCGGTGCCTTCCACGTCGTATTTCACGAAGCCGCAATACAGCATGGTCAGCGGCAGCGAGCGCAGCAGCTCCAGGCTCTCGTCGCCGAGCGAGGCGCGCGTGAACACGCCGGCCGGCAGCGAAGTGTGGGCATGCTCGTTCATGACGGCGACGCCGCCGGCCTCGGCCAGCGCGCCCGCCACCGCGGCCACGGCCACGTATTGCTCCAGCGGATCCTCGTCGTGGCCGGTGTAGTACAGCAGCACGTGGCTGGAGTGCGCGCGCACCTCGGCCTTGACCTCGGCGGGGTAGTGCGCCGGCGCCACGCAGACCTCGACCGTGGCCTCGGGCAGCGGCGCGTTGAAGCCGACCATGCGGACCACGTGCTCGCCCCAGCCCGCCAGGCCCAGCCAATGGTCGCCGCCTGCATCGAGTTCGGCGCGCGCGTCGGCCATGGACGGGTGATAGGCCTGCAGGGCGCGCGTGAGCGCCTCGGCCTGGTTCGGTAGCGGGCCGGCGAAGGCGACCTGCAGGCTCATGCCGTCCTTCTGATCGGGATTGGAAACCAGCGCGGCGGGTTCGGCGTTGGGTTGGCCGGCGGCCGGTTCCTTGCGGCCGAAGAAACGCGAAATGATGCTCATGGGCGGGATGCGTCAAGTGAACGGAAAGCCGGGATGCTAGCAACCCGCCTCGCGGGACGGGTTGCGCATTCGTTTCAATTCATGACGCCTGACGTCCATATGCTGCGTCGGAGCAGCCGCCGGCCACTCAGATCGGAAAGCTGAACTGCACCCACAGCTTGCCGCCCTGGGGGCGGTTGCGCACCGCGAATTCATGCTGGTACTTCACGGCGATGCCGGACGCCGGACCCCACATATAGCGCAGCTGCGGACCGATGCCCGCCGCCTGGCCGCGAAAGCCATCCGCGCCGACCTTGACGCCGTCCTGCTTGTCGTCGGTGAACTGCTTGAGCAATGTGCCCTGCACGCCCAGCTGCAGGCGCGGGCTGACGGCGTAGCCCACCAGGTAGTCCAGCACGGCGACCGAACCGGACTGGTAGCCGGTCGCGCGGTTGCGCGTGTTGGCTTCGATCAGCGTCGTGGTGGAGACTTCCCATCGCGGGCCTGGAAACCAGCTCATGCTCAGGTACGGCAGGAAGGCATACGTGTTCAGGCCGGTATTGGCGATCCGGCTGGACGAATAGGCGCCGGTGGGCACGGCGAACGAGGGCGAGAAGAAGGCGTGGAAGTCCTTTGCAGGACTGGCATAGCCCAGCATGAACGGCTCCAGTATCACGTCGCCGAGCGCGGTCTTGGTGCCGGTTCCGGCCGGCGTGGACAGGCGCGCGCGCTGGATCGGGACGATCGCGCTGCTGGAAATCGTGAAGGGCCCCAGGCCACGCTCCCAGGTGTGCACGATGCGCGGCGTTTCCGCCACCACGTCCAGGCGAAAGCCGGGAACGGCGCTGCCGCCGTGCGGACCGGCGAATCTGTCGGCGGAATAATAGATCGAGTAATTGAAGAACTGCGTGGCGCCCGGCGGCGGCAGCAGGCCGTTGAGCACCGTGTTGACGCCGACCGGATAGCTGATCTGTCCGTTCTCGGTGGCGTGGGCGAGGCTGGCGGCCGCGCAGGCGAGCAGGCCGGCGCCGAGCCGGCGCGTGATGGGGTATGTCATGGTGTCTCCAGACCAGGTTGTTTTTTTGCGTTGTCGTGGTTGCCGATACGCGGGCGCGGAGCCCGCGTTTTTCGGCAGACGCAATGGTGGCCGTGTGTCTGGAGCGGAAAAAGTCCGTGGGGGGAAGAACAGTTCTTCGCGTGGCGAAGAAGTTGTTGGCGGCGTGGCCTGGCCGGCGTCAGCGCGCGATCTCGTTCCACTTGCGGGCAAAGCCCAGCCGTTCGAAGCGTTCCATCAGGAACTCCGTGAACACGCGGATCTTCGCCGGCTGATGGCGCCGGCTTTGGTAGGCGATGTTGATGGTGAGCGCGGGCAGGCGCCAGTCGGCCAGCACCGGCACCAGCTTGCCGGCGACGATGTCGGCGTGAATGATGTACAGAGGCTGGATCAGGATGCCCAGCCCGGCCAGCGCCGCCGCGCGGATCACCTGTCCTTCGTTGGCGTCGAGCACGCTCTTGATGGGCACCGACTGCGTCCGCGCGCCGCGCTGAAAATGCAGCACATAGGGATCGTTGGCCAGGTTGTAGACCAGCAGGTCGTGCTGGCACAGCGCATCCGGCGTGGCGGGCGCGCCGCGCTTGGCCAGGTAGCCGGGCGAGGCGGCCAGCACGCGCCGCGTCTCGGCCAGCTTGCGCACGGTGATGCTGGAATCGGCTTCATGCTCGCGCGTGCGGATGGCGACGTCGATGCCCGCCTCGATGAAATCCGGATAGCGGTTCGCGGCCACGATCTGCACGTCCAGATTGGGATAGCGCTTGTGGAATTCCGGCAGCGCGGGCGCGATGTAGATCGAGGCGAAGGACACGGATGCGGTGACGCGCAGCGTGCCGCTGGGGTTCAGCGTGGCCGCGTTGACGGCGGCATCGGCCTCGGCCATCTCGCCCATGATGGCGACGCAGCGCCGGTGGTACTCGCGGCCCACGTCGGTGAGCCACAGGCGCCGCGTGGTGCGCTCGACCAGCCGGGCCGACAGCCGTTCCTCGAGCGCGTTCAGGCATCGGCTGGCGGCCGCGCTGGACATGCCTAGCCGTTCGGCGGCTTTCGACAGGCTGCCCAGTTCCGCCACCTGGATGAAGAATTCGATCTGGGCCCATCTGTCCATGCTTGTGATTTCTCCGCCTGGCGGAGAACAAAACTCCGCAAACCTGTCTTTTTTCCTTTCCAGGACGGAATTAATGTTATCGCAACACATCATCGAACAACATCCGGAGACTACCCTGATGCGCAATCTCAACGAAGACACGATCACGCAGGCCGTGATCGCGTCGCTGGGCGGCTGCGGTGAAGAGCGGTTGCGCACCGTCGTCACCAGCCTGGTCCAGCATCTGCATTCCTTCGCCCGCGAGGTCCGCCTGACCGAAGCGGAATGGCAGGCCGCGATCGCCTTCCTGACGGCCGTGGGCCACATCACCGACGACAAGCGCCAGGAATTCATCCTGCTGTCGGACGTGCTCGGCCTGTCGACGCTGGTCACGGCGCAGAACCACGCCAAGCCGGCCGGCTGTACCGAGGCCACGGTGTTCGGGCCGTTCTATGTCGAGGGCAGCCCGGACTACGAATGCCATGCGGACATCGCCAACGGCGCCCGTGGCGAGCCCTGCTTCGTGCGCGGCCGGGTGCTGGATGTGGAAGGCAGGCCCGTGGCCCATGCGCTGATGGAGGTCTGGCAGGCGGATCAGGACGGCCACTATGACGTGCAGTCGCCGCCGGCGGCCGATGGCAGCATCACGCATCGCGCGCGCGGCAAGCTGCGCACGGACGCGGACGGTCGCTATGCCTTCCGCTCGATACTGGCCGAACCCTATCCGATTCCCCACGACGGTCCCGTCGGCGCGCTGCTGGCCGCGCTGGGCCGGCATCCGTGGCGGCCCGCGCATCTGCATTTCATGATCCAGGCGTCCGGCTACGAAACGCTGATCACGCACGTGTTTCGCGACGGCGATCCCTATCTGGAATCCGATGCCGTGTTCGGCGTGCGCTCGACGCTGGTCGCCGACTGGGTGCGCCATGCGGCGGGCGCGGCGCCGGACGGCTCGCGCCTGGACGCGCCGTACTACACGCTGGACTACGACTTCGTGCTGAACCCGACGACCAGGCAGGCGGCATGATCCGGCATGTGGTGATGTGGAAGGTGGCGGGCCGCAGCGCCGCTGAGCGCGACGCGGCGCGCCGGCGCGTGCAGGCGGCCTTCGAGGGTTTGCGCGGCCGCATTCCGGGCATGTCGCGGGTGGAGGTCGGCGCGGATGTCAGCGGCGTCGACTATGCCTGCGACCTGGTGCTGGTCGCGGACTTCGATTCGGACGAGGCGCTGCGCGCCTATGCGGAGCACCCGGCGCATGCGCGGGTGCGCGAGGAACTGGCGGGCCTGCGTATCGCCCGCCATCAGGTGGACTACGTCACGCCGTGACGGGGGGAATCATGGAATTCATCTATCAGGCGCGGCCCGCGCGCGTGATCTTCGGCGCGGGCAGCCTGCGCCATCTGGAAGACGAAGTGCAGGCGCTGGGCGCGCGGCGCGCGCTGGTGCTGTGCACGCCGGAGCAGCGCGCCGTGGCCGAGTCGGTCGCCGGGCGGCTGGGCGCGCGCGCCGTCGGCGTCTACGACCGGGCCGCGATGCACGTGCCGATCGACGTGGCGCGCGATGCGCGCGAGTTCGCCCGCTCGCGCGGCGCGGACTGCGCCATCGCCGTGGGCGGCGGCTCTACGGTCGGGCTGGGCAAGGCGATCGCGCTGGAAAGCAGCCTGCCCATCCTGGCCATCCCGACCACCTATGCGGGCAGCGAAATGACGCCGATCTACGGCGTGACCGAAAACGGCCTGAAGCGCACGGGCACGGATCCGCGCGTGCTGCCCAGGACGGTGCTGTACGACCCGCTGCTGACGCTGGGCCTGCCGCCGGACCTGTCGGTGGCCAGCGGCATCAACGCCATGGCCCATGCGGCCGAAGGCCTGTACGCGGCGGACGCCAATCCGGTGACGAGCCTGATGGCCGAGGAGGGCATCGCCGCGCTGGCGCGCGGCCTGCCGGGCCTGCGGCGCGACGCCGCCGACCCGCAGGCGCGCGGCGACGCGCTGTACGGCGCCTGGCTCTGCGGCACGGTGCTGGGCAATGTGGGCATGGCGCTGCATCACAAGCTCTGCCACACGCTGGGCGGCAGCTTCAACCTGCCGCATGCGCAGACCCATGCCATCGTCCTGCCGCACGCGCTGGCCTACAACGCGGCGGCCGCGCCCGAGGCGATGCGCCGGATCGCGCGCGCGCTCGGCGCCGACGATGCGGCGCGCGGCATGCACGCGTTCGCGCGCGCCGTGGGCGCGCCGCTGTCGCTGGCCGACATAGGCATGCGCGCCGCCGACCTGGATCGCGCCGCCGAGCTCGCGGTCGCCAACCCGTACCGGAACCCTCGCCCAATCGAGCGCGGCGCGCTGCGCCTGCTGCTGCAGGACGCCTACGACGGGGCGCCGCCGCGCGACTACTGAACACGATCCCGCGCCTACGGCGGTAGACAACAACACAGACAATCAAGGAGACGGAAATGACGTCAGAACAAGCGGCGCGCGGCGCCGGCGAGCCCGAACATTACGACGTGGCGGTCGTCGGATATGGCCCCACCGGCCTGGTCGCGGCCTCGATGCTGGGACGGGCGGGATACCGCGTGGTGGTCATCGAGCGCTGGCCCACGCCCTACGGCCTGCCCCGGCTCACGCACATCGACGGCGAGACCGCGCGCATCGTGCAGGCCAGCGGCGAGATCCAGCAGGCGCTGCGCAGCGCCAAGGCGGTCGATTCCTACCACTACCGCGACGCCGCCGGCGATCTGCTGCTGGAGCTGAATTGGACCGGCCGGGCCTGCGGCTATCCCGCGCATATCTCGATCTACCAGCCCGACATCGAGGATGCCGTCGAGGCGCGCGCCAAGCGCTATCCCAACGTGACGGTGCTGCGCGGCTGGGAAGTCGACACGCTGAAGCAGGACGCGGACGGGGTGGAGCTGTCCGCCCATCCCCGCAGCGGCGGGCAGGACGAGCAATGGACGGACCAGCCGCGCGGTTTCCGCGCGCGCTACCTCATCGGCGCCGACGGCGCCAACAGCTTCGTGCGCCGCACGCTGGGGATCGAGCGCAGCGACTTTGGCTACAACGAGCGCTGGCTCAACCTGGACTCCGAGAACAAGCGCGACCTGGGCCCGGCCTGCGCCCGCACGACGATCTACTGCGATCCGGCGCGCGCCTACATGCACATGCCGATCGGCACGCGGCGCACCCGTTTCGAGCTGCGCGTGCTGCCGGGCGAGGAAACGGCCGATTGGGAACAGGAGGACGCCGGCTGGCGCTGGCTGCATGAACGCTACGGCCTGGGGCCGGACGACCTGAAGCTGCTGCGCCACGTGGTCTACACCTTCGAGACGCGCATCGCCGAGCGCTGGCGCGAGGGGCGCGTGTTCCTGGCGGGCGACGCGGCGCATACCATGATGCCGTACATGGGGCAGGGCGCCTGTTCCGGCATGCGCGACGGCATCAACCTGGCGTGGAAACTGGACCTGGTCCTGAGCGGGCGCGCGTCCGAGGACTTGCTGGACAGCTACGAGGCCGAGCGTCGCCCGCACGTGACCGCGATCACGCAGATGTCGCTGTTCCTGGGGCAGGTGGTCAACGAGGACGATCTCGACAAGGTCGCCCAGCGCGACGCGGCGTTCCGCGCCGGCCAGGTGCCGCCGATGCCGCCGTTTCCGAGGATCGAGCATGGCGTGCTGGGACGCGGGCGCGACGGCGGCCTCGCGGCGGCGACGGGAGCGCCGGCGCCGCAGGGGCGGGTGCGCCAGGGCGCGGCCGAAGGTTGCCTGGACGAGGTGATCGGCTACGGCTTCCAGCTGGTCGCGCGCGAACACCCGGCGCGCTATCTGGACGAAGGCCAGCAGCGCTTCCTGGAACAGCTGGGGTGCCGCTATGCGGTGCTGTCGGAAGACGGCGTCGGCCGCGACGCGATCGTCGACCTGGACGGCGACCAGCAGGCGTTCCTGGACGCGCACGGCATCCAGGCCTATCTCAGCCGGCCGGATTTCGCGGTGTTCGGATCGGTCGCCGCGCTGGACCAGCTGGGCGCGCTGGTCGATGAGCTGCGCCGCCAGCTGCATTGGCGCGCGGATGGACAGGCGCAGTCGGCGGCCAAGGCCCGCGCGGCATGAGGAAGGAGCCAGCATGAGCACCGAGATTTCCGCCGCCGCGCAGGCGCTGCAACGGGCCATGTCCGTGACCCGGCTGCTCGATTGCGGCATGGACTATGCGGACGCCATCGCATTGCATGCGCGGACGGCGCGGGGCGAACCCTGGGACGCGGCGGCCGAGGCGCTGGCCGAGGCCCAGTTCGCGCGCGCGGCCCAGGCCGAGCAGGCCGGGCATCGCGTCACCGCGCGCGACGCGCAGGAAAAGGCGATCGCCTGCCTGCTGTTCGCGCAGATGGCATTCAACGACGACACGCCGCGCAAGCGGCAGCTGTATGCGCGCCTGAGCGCGGCCACGCGGCGTCTGGCCGGTTTGTCCGAACTGCCCGTCGAGCGGGTCGAGCTGCCGTTCAACGGCGCGCAGCTGATCGGCTGGCTGGTCCGTCCCGCCGCGCGGCCCGCGCGCGGCACGGTCATCGTGTTCGGCGGGCAGAGCGGTTGGGGCATGGCATATTGGCCGATCGCGCGCCAGCTCGCGGCGCGCGGGCTGGCCACGCTGCTGGCCGAAGGGCCGGGCCAGGGCGAAACCCGGCTGGGGCAGCGCATCCCTGTGGGCGGGGACCTGGCGGCGGCCCACCGGGGCTTTGGCGACCGCGTCGCCGCCGCCCCCTCGTTGGGCCGGGGCGGCATCTGGGGCAACAGCGTGGGCGGCCTGTGGGCCGCGTCCACGGCGGCCTCGGATCCGCGCATCGCCGCCTGCTGCGTGAACGGCGCGCTGGCTGCGCCCTCGCTGCTGCCGTTCCGCACCTTCGTCGAGCAGGCCGCCGCGATGCTGGGCAGCGCGGACCTGGACGCGGTGGCCGCGAACTTCGTCCGCATGCGCTTTGACGCGCGGCGCGACCGCATCGCTTGTCCGCTGCTGGTGATACACGGCGGCGCGGACCCGCTGATCCAGTTGTCGGATCAACAGCCGTTCCTGGACGCGGCGCGGCCGGAGTCGGCCACGCTCAAGGTCTGGGACGATGGCGAGCACACGATCTACAACCACGCGGCTGAAAGAACCGCGTTCGTGTGCGACTGGTTTGCCGACTGCCTGAAGCCGGCGGACTGACGGCGGGCGGCCCGTGCCGCCTCGGGCGGACGGGTCACGGGGGCGGCGTGCGGCGGCCGCCCCCGCTTCGCCATCAGTAGCGGTAACGCACGTCCAGCGTGCCGGTGTGCTGGCGGTTGCCGTCGCCGAACTGGCCGCCGTAGCTCACGCCCACCGTGGTGCGCTTGCTCACGGCCATGTTCACGCCCAGCTCGACCAGGGCCGCGTCGCGCGCCACCGGCACGCCGTTGGCCGTGAACGAGGCGCCGCCCTGCACGAAGGACAGGGTGCTGGCCGGGTTCACGTCGCCGTAGGCATGGCGCCAGCCCAGCGTGCCATGCACCTGGCCGCGCGCGCCCGCGCTTTCGAAGGCGCTGCGCGCGTGCAGGCCGAGCGTGGTGGTGGCCACGTTGTTGCGGTTGCTGTCGCCGCGCAGGGCGGCGTCGCCGCCGGACTCGGTGAAGGCGCGGGTGCGCAGGCTGCTGTAGCCGGCGCCGACGAAGGGCTCCAGCGTGACGCGCTCGGTGACCGGGATGGCGTAGCCCAGCTCGGTGAAGACCTGGGCGGTGTTGCCGTGGTAGCTGGCTTCCAGCGTCTGCGGCAGGCCGGCGGCGTCGGTGTTGCGACGGGTCGACATGTCGTGCCAGGTGTAGGCCGTGCCCAGGCTGAAGTTGAGCTTGGCCGAGCCGACGTCGAAGGCCTTGCCGCCGTAGATCGTCAGGCTGTAGCTGTCGGCCTTGGCGCTGGCGCCGCGGTCGCCGGTGCTGCTGCGGCTGTTGGTGTAGCCCAGCGCGCCGCCCAGGCGCCAGCCGCCGCCGATGGCATGGTCGCCGCCGATGGTGATGCCGCTGTCGGTTTGCGTGGTCTTGGCGGCGTTGCCGTCGCCGCGCATGGTGCCCCAGTTGCCGAAGACCTGCGCCCACAGAGGCTGCGCGGCGGCTTGCGGCAGCGCGGCGGCGTCGCCCAGGCCGAGCTGGGCGGTGGGCACGCCGGGCAGCAGGCCCGCGTTCAGATTGGCGCGCAGGCGCGTCATCGGCAGCTGCACGAAGGTGTTGGCGGCGCCTTGCAGCATGGTGGACGAGGTCGAGTGGGTTTCGCCGCTCAGGCCGTCGAAGGCGCCGGCCGGCGCGCCGTTCGGCAGGTTCAGCACGCGGCGGTACAGCGGGCTGTCCTTGGGCAGGCTTTGCAGCGCGCGGGCGACGGCGCGCTGGTTGCCGGTGCCCGCGGCGTCGGCGAACTCGATCGGGCGGTTGCCGCCGTTGTCGCCGGGCACTTCCTTGGTCTTGACCACCAGGTCCACGCGCTGGCCTTCATAGGCCAGCGTGGGGGTGAGGAAGGCCAGGTTGCTGGACACGGTGTCGAAGCGGCCTTGCACGCCGCCGCCGGCGGTCAGGATGGTGTAGGTGGTGGACGGGGCGTAGTTGCCGTTGGCGCCCACGTGCAGCACGGATCCGGCCAGCGTGGCCTGGCCGGCCGCGTCCACGCGGCTGTGCTGGCCGTCGGCGGAGGCCGCGACGCGGTAGGACGAGCCCGGCGCGAAGATGAGATCGCCCCGCAGCGTCATCGTGCCCATGGGCGTGGCGGCGTTGCCGGGCGCCAGCGTGGCGCCGGAGGCGACGATCACGTTGTTGAGCGTGCCGGTGCCGGACAGCGTGGTGCCGCTGGCCGCCAGCAGCTTGCCGCCGAGCTTGCCGTCCACCTGCAGCGTGCCCGCGACGACGCTGGCCGCGCCGGTGTAGGCGCTGCTGTCGCCCGACAGGGTCAGGGTGCCCGCGCCGAGCTTGCGGGTCGCGCCCGAGCCGGACAGCGAGCCGGCATAGGCGACGTCGTCCGAGCGGTTGAAGATCAGGGTGCCGTTGTTGGCGACGTTGCCGGCCAGCCCGCCGGTGGTGCCGCCGTCGCCGATCTGCAGCGTGCCGGCGTCGATGCTGGCGTTGCCGCTGTAGCTGTTGTTGCCGGTCAGGGTCAGCGTGCCCGTGCCTTGCTGGCGCAGCTGGCCCGCGCCGGACAGCGCGCCGCCATAGACCAGGTTGTCGCTGCGCTTGAAGGCCAGCGTGGCGCCGGCCTGGATGTCGGCATCGCCGGCGATGACGCCGGCCGTGCCGCCGTCGCCGACTTGCAGCGTGCCGCCGGCGACGCGGGTGGCGCCGGTGTAGCCGTTGTTCCCGTTCAGCACCAGGGTGCCCGCGCCCAGCTTGTTCAGGCCGCCCGAGCCCGCCAGCGCCTGCGTGACGGTATAGGTGTTGCCCGCGTCGGCGATGTCGAAGCCGCCGCCGGCCGCGCCCCAGGTGATGTTGCGGGCGGAGCCCTGCATGGCCGTGCCGGTCACGCGCAGCGTGCCGCCCTGGAAGTCCAGGCCGTTGGCGGCGGCGCCCAGGTTCGCGTCGGATGAGACCGACAGGGTGCCTGCGCTCAGGCGCGTGGCCTGGGTGTAGGTGTTGGCGCCATTGAGCACCAGCGTGCCGGCGCCGGTCTTGTTCAGGCCGTTGCCGCTCAGCACGTTGTCGATGATCGTGGTCCAGCCGGCGGAGGTCGCGCCGCCGTCGCCGACGCGGATTTCGCTCAGCTGGCCCGCGCCGGGCGCGACCAGTTCCAGCGCGTCGCCGTTCAGGTGGTAGCCATCGCCGGCGAACTGCATGCCCTGGGCCTGCACCGCGCCGGCCGTGTTGTCGATGGTGACGGTGCCGGCGGCGCCGCCGAAGATCGAGAAGGCGTCGGCGGGATAGCGCAGGCCGGTCACGCTGCCGTTGGCGTTGGTCCAAGTCGGCGCGGTGGCCGACCAGGTGCCGGAGCCGCCGCCCATCTGGGTCGGGCTGGCCAGTCCGTTGGCGTTCCAGAACGCCAGCGGGATGCCCACGGTGTTGATCAGGTTGATCTGCTTGGCTCCGGACAGTATCTGGAGGGTCTGGCCTGCCACGGAAGTGAACAGTCCGCCATTGGCCGTCGTCAGTGTGCCGTCGTAGTCGAACAACCGGTACAGGCCGGGGCCGTAGCCGCCGCCGTTCAGGATGTCCAGGCGCACGCCGCTCAGGGTCAGGTCGCCCTTGACCGAGACGCTGTGGCCGGCGCCGGGCGTGCCGAAGTCGGCGCCGGGCGCGCCGAGGCTGAAGTGCGCGGTGCTGCCTTGCTCCAGCGTGAGGGCGCCGACGGTGAATACGCCTCCTGGCGCGCCCGGCGTCAGATGCCCGCCGGTGGCCACGGTCACATTGCCATCGACCTTGCCGAAGCCGCCGATCGTGCCGCCGCTGGCCACGTAGACGTCGCCGCTGATGCGCGCGGTGGAATAGGCCGACGTCGATCCGACCATCAGCGTGCCGCTGTTGACCATCGTCTGGTTGTCGTAGGTAGCGGCGCCGTTCAGTTCAAACAGGCCGGCGCCGGTCTTCATCAGCCCGGCGGAGCTGCCCGAGATCGTGCCGCCGAAGCTGCCGCTTTCGAGCGTCAGGAGCAAGCCGCCCAGCTTGACCTCGCCGCCGGTGCCGTACAGGGAGGACAGGGTTTGGTATTGGGCGCTGGACACGTCGAAGACGCCGCCCGTGTTGACGGTGACCTTGGCATTGGGGGCCAGGCTGCCGTTCGTGCCCAGCTTGAGCGTGCCGCCATTGATGACGACTCCGCCGGCGATGACGTTGGCGGCGTCCAGGGTCTGTGTGCCGGTGCCCGTCTTGGTCAGGGTGCCGGTGCCGGAGATGACGCCGCCGTAGGTGCGCGAGGCGTTGCCGGCCAGGGTCAGCGCGCTGCCGCCCAGCGTGACGTTGCCCGTGCCGCTCAGCCCGCCGATGCTCTGGTCGCCGGCGGCGCTCAGGTCGAAGGCGGTGTTGGCCCCCAGCCACACCGTGGCGTTGCTGGACAGGCTGCCGCCGGCGCCGATGGCCAGCGTGCCGCCGCCGACGCTGAAGGTGCCGGTTGTCGTGTTCGCGCCGGTCAGCGTCAGCGTGCCCGCGCCGTTCTTGTTCACGGTGCCTGTGCCGGACAGGACACCGCCATAGGTGCCGGCGCTGGACTGCATGAAGAATAGCTGGCCGTTGTTGTGAATGTTGCCTTGCAGGCTGCCGCTGTCGCCCAGCAAGGTGGCGTCGGTCTGGACGGTGGTGCCGCCGCTGTAGTCGTTGGCGCCCCCCAGCGTGACCTGGCCGGTGCCCGCGAGGGTCAGGCCGCCGGTGCCGGACAGCTTGCCGGACAGGACGAGCTGGTTGGCGTCGCTCGTCGTCAGGCCGCCGGCGCCCAGCACGATGTCGTTGGTCAGTGTCGAGCGGAAAACGGACGAGGCGATACGGCCGCCTTGCGCGTTGATGACACCGGTGCCGAGCACGCCGCTGTCGTCGACGGTGACGACGCCGCCCTTGAGCGTGACGTCGCCGCCCGATGTGGTCAGCGGAGCGTCCGCCAGGCGCCAGTTGCCGTCGTTGACGGTCAGCTTGCCGAAGTTGACGTAGGTCCAGCCCGAGATGTTGGTGCTGATGCCGTTTTGCGCCGGATCGTCAAGGACCAGCGTGCTGCCGGCGCCGCCGCCGTCGACCCTGCCGGGGCGGACGAAGCGCAGGCCGGACTGGCCGGCGACGAGCTGATCGCCGTTGCCGCTGGCACCCGTCACGCTGGAGTTGGGCAATGCCTTGAACACGTTGTTGCCGCCCGCGCCCATCGAGAGACTGCCCTGGATGTTGCCGGCGTTGGTGAAAGTGTTGCCTGGGGTGTTGGACCCGCTCGGCGCTTCCAGGGCGATCCGGCCGACGATCGTGCCGTAGTTGGTGACCTGCACCTGGCCGCCGCCATAGGCGGCGATGACGGGCGCGTCGAAGGCGCCCCGCGTGACGCCGGCGATGATGCCGGCGCTGATCAGGCCGTCCTTCTGGTTCGAGATGGTGGTGACGCCGAGCGGGGCGTTGCGCACCGCGATCGCCAGGCCCGCCAGATCGGGCATGGTCGCGCTGTAGAGGCCGATGGCGCCGCGGATGAGGCCGTTCGCCCGGTTGCCGATGTTCTGCCTGCTTTCGATGGCCGATGTGAAGACGATGCCGCTGGACGCAGCGGGCAAGACCGGGCCGAGCAGGAGGGCGTCGATCTTGCCGGCGTTGTCCACTGACGTATTGCGGCCCTGAACGGTCAGGGCGGTTCCGCCCGTGGCCACGAGGACGCCCAGGCTGCCGGTGGACGTCACGGTGATCGTGGTGTCGTTGCCGGTGCTGTTGTAGGTCGGCTGCATCGGGCTGGCTGTGCTGTCGCAGATGATGGCGTAGGGGACGCTGTCAGGGCGGCAGTTCTGCGCCGCCGCCATCCCGCTCCAGCCGGACAGGCCCAGCGCCAGCGCCACGGCCAGCGCATGGCGTGGCCAGCGCATCGGGGCGCACAGCCCGGCGGACGCGCGGCCGCCGCGCGCCTGCGCGGCGAATTCGGAAACGGGCTGCCAGGCACGCACAGCGTTGTTCCATACCAGCCGGTATATGTGATTCAAGGCCCGCTCCTTATTTTTTAATAATGTCCGGCCGCGCCTCCGGAATGGGACGCCGGCCATTCGCCTGCTCGGTTGACGGCAGTTCGAAAGAATTATTAAAAAATTGTAATTAGCGGATTAAGGATGATTCTGACGAATTCTTTCGTAGGATCTTCAAGCCTGGGCGGGCGTGAGCGGATTGCCGTGCGATAGACGGATGTAACAAGAAAATGCCAGGAAAATCGCCGGCAAAGGCCGCGATCGGCGGCGCCGCCAGATTCATCCCGCGCGAGCCGCGTGTTGTTGGCGGGAGACAGGCGATCATCGACAGGTCCGCGCTTCGGCGCTCGCTTCAGGGCAGCAGCGCGTCGCCATCCAGGCTGCATTCGCCCAGTTCTACCCGCTGGGGCGCGGTCTCCTTCACCAGCCGCACGAAGATCCGGGCGAACTCGCGCGCCTGTTCCGATGGCGCATAGGCGTTGGGCAGCAGGAAGCCGTAGGGCAGGGTCAGCTTGGGCTCGAAGTCGCGCAGCACGATGCCGGGCACGTTGGCGGCCAGCACGGGGTCGGCCAGCGCCACGCCCACGCCCAGCGCGGCCAGCTGGCAGGCCGACTGGCCGGACGAGGTTTCCATCACCATGTGCAGCGGCAGGCGGCGCTGCTCCATCAGGTCGTCGATGTGCTTGCGCAGCAGCGTGTAAGGGCGCAGCGCGATGAAGGGTTCGTCCTTGATGTCGTCCACCGTGACCACGGACTTGGCCGCCAGCCGGTGGTGTTCGGGCATGGCGATGACCAGCCGCACGTCGGCGAAGCTGCGCGAGCGGATGCCGGGAAAATCGATGGGCAGCGCCGCCAGTCCCAGGTCGAACTGCTGGTCGGACATCCACAGGCCGACCTCCACGCGCGAACGAACTTCCAGCGATACCTTCACGCGCGGATGCAGGCGCGAGAACTCGGCGATGGCGGCGGGCGTGACGCTGTACGCCAGATAGGGCTGCGTCAGGATGCGCAGCCAGGCATCCTGCTGGTTGCGGATGCTGCTGGCGATGCGCGACACCTCTTCGAAGCCCGCCAGGATATGGCGCGTGCCTTCATAGAAGCGCAGGCATTCGTGGGTGGGAATCAGGCCGCGGCCCTGGCGCAGGAACAGCGTGAAGCCGACTTCCGCTTCCAGCGCCGAGATCAGCCGGCTGATCTGAGGCTGGGTGCGGTGGATGCGCCGTGAGGCTTCGGTCACGCTGCCGGTCTCCATCACGGCGCGCAGGGCTTGCAGGCGGTTCATTCGCATAGGGGTTAACCCGAAATAAGGTGTGAATCAGGCGCGAACGCAAAAAAGCGCAAAGCCTTGCCCGCATTGGGCCAGGCGCCAGCGCGAGGATCATCCATTACAAAAGCGCATGAATCAATACTCCGAACGCAATTGACGCATGAATTCACACAATCTTAGGATCGCCTCAACTTTCGATGATTTCGATGAAAGAGGCGCGGCGTGAATATCCTAGAGAAAGAGGTATCCGTGGGCAGCCCCGCGGCGTTGTTTCCCGATGAACGCAACGGCATCGAACTGCTGGACTGGAGCAATATCGGCCTGGCGTTCCCCATCAAGCACAAGCGCGCGTACCTGAACAACGCGTCCATCGGCGCCCTGAGCCTGCCGGTGGTGGCCGCGGTGAACCGGTACATGGAAGACGTGCGCGACCATGGACGCAATTCCTATCCCGAATGGTGCCGCTACGCCGACGAGACCATCAAGGCCCGCATCGGCCGCCTGATCGGCGCGCACCGCGACGAGATCGCCTTCGTCAAGAACACCACCGAGGGCCTGATCAACGTCGCCAACGGCTTTCCCTGGCGCGACGGCGACAACCTGATCCTGCCCGACATCGAGTACCCGTCCAACGTGTACTGCTGGATGAAGCTGGCGGCGCGCGGCGTCACCATCCGCTGGGTCAAGAACCGCAACGGCCGCATCCTGGTGGACGACATCCGCAAGCTCATGGACGACCGCACGCGGCTGGTGTCGCTGAGCGCCGTGCAGTTCTCCAACGGTTTCCGCCACGACCTGGAGGCCACCTCCAATCTGTGCAACGAGCGCGGCGTGTACCTGAACCTGGACGCGATCCAGTGGGCCGGCGCCTTGCAGCTGAACGTGGAAAAGCTGGGCATCCACTTCCTGTCGGTCGGCGGCCACAAATGGATGCTGGCGCCGGTGGGCACCGGTTTCTTCTATTGCCGCAAGAGCGTGCTGGGCCTGCTGGACCCGCCCAACGTGGGCTATCACAGCGTTGACAGCACCGAAGACCACATGCACTACCTGCTCGAATACCGCCAGAACGCGGGCCGTTTCGAGGAGGCGCTGGCGAATTTCACCGGCATCTGGGGCCTGGACGCCGCCGTCCGCATCCAGCTGGCGCTGACGCCCAAGAGCATCGAATCGCACATTCTGGAGCTGACAGGCTATGCTGGCGCCGCGCTGCAACGCAAGGGCTGGCAAATCGTCAGCTCGCGGGCGCAGGGCGAGGCCTCGGGGAACCTGTCGTTCAAGCATGCCGGCTATGACGCGCAGGAAATCGCCGTCCGCCTGCGCAACGCCGGGGTGGACCTGGCGGTGCGCGGCGGCAATCTGCGCATCTCGCCCACGTACTACAACGACACCAGTGAAATCGACCGCCTGGTCGAAGCCTTGCCGTCCTGACGGCCGGGCCGTGTGCCGGCGGACCTATCAGAGCGAGAGGAATGTGATGACGATGTTGCATACGATGCGCCGCCTGGCGCTGGGCCTGGGCGTGAGCGCGTTGGTGGCGGTTTCCAGCGGCGCCCACGCCGCCGGCGCGCCGAAGAAGGGAGGCACGCTGCGCTACGGCACCGTGTCCGAGATCGTGTCGCTGGATCCGCACGTCTATGGCGGCAATGCCTGGAAGGTGCTGATCGAGGCGCTGTACAGCCCGCTGGTCGGCTACGACAAGACCGGCGCCGTGGTGCCGCGCCTGGCGCAAAGCTGGGAGCAGCCCGACGCCCGCAGCATCGTCTTCCATCTGCGCGCCGGCGCGAAGTTCCATGACGGCACGCCGGTCACGGCCGACGACGTGAAGTTCTCGCTCGACCGCATCCTGGATCCCGCCGCCGGCGCCACGCTGCGCTCGAACCTGCAGGGCGCCACGGTCACGGTGGTCGACGCGACCACGATCAAGGTCGAGAAGCCCTCGCCGGACGCGACCCTGCTGGCCGTGCTGGCCATGCCCGAGGCGGCCATCGTGTCGCGCAAGTGGGTGGAAAGCGGCGCCAACCTGAAGCTCAGCGCCAACGGCACCGGCCCCTTCGTGCTCAAGAGCTACGAGCCCGCCGTGCGCGCCAGCCTGGTTCGCAATCCCGCCTATTTCGTCGAAGCCCAGCCCTATCTGGACGGCGTGGACTTCCGCATGATCAAGAGCGACGATGCGCGCGTGAACGCGCTGCGCAGCCAGTCGCTGGACATGATCGACTTCGTGCCCTGGAAGGACATCGACGCGCTGCGCCGCAATGCCGGCATGAAGGTGGACATGGCCGGCGGCGCCTTCATGAGCGTCTGGTTCAACACCGCCAAGAAGCCGTTTGACGATGCGCGCGTGCGCCGCGCCGTGTCCTACGCCATCGACCGCGAGGCCGTGTCCAAGGCCGCTTTCTTCGGCCACGGCCAGCCCATCTATGGCGCGCCGACGACGGCCGATTCGCCTTACTACAACAAGGACCTGGACGGCACCTACAAGCGCGACCTGGCGCGCGCCCGCGCGCTGCTGGCCGAGGCCGGCCACCCCAACGGTGTGGACGCCAGCATGGTGGTGTTCCAGGGCCTGGGCATCTACACCACGATGGCGCAGGTGATCCAGGCCAACCTCAAGGAAGCCGGCATCAACCTGAAGCTGGAGCCGGTGGAATGGGCCACGCTGGTCGAGCGCAAGAACCGCGGCGACTATGAATCGATGATCTACGGCGTGTCGGTCAAGCTGCCGGATCCGGATGCCTACGCCTATTACCTGGGCGGCGATTCCAGCTACTGGGCCAAGCCCGTTGGCTACCGCGACGCCGAGCTGGAAAAGCTGCTGGCCGCCGGCCGCGCCCAGACCGACGTCAAGGCGCGCCAGCCGATTTACCACGAGGCTGAAAAACGCATCCTGGAAACCAGCCCCTGGCTGTTCGTGAACTGGCGCGAGCAGGCGCAGGCCTATCTGCGCAAGGTGCACGGCTACACGCAGCTGGGCGGCGCGCTGAGCGAAAGCAGCCCGGGCATTTCCCTGCCCACCATGTGGCTGGATTGAGCGGCCAGGGATGCTGCCTTTCCTGGCCCGGCGGCTGACCTCGGCCTTCATCACCCTGGCCCTGGCGACCGGGGTGGTGTTCATCGCCATCCATCTGCTGCCGGGCGATCCCGTCGCCATCATGCTGGGCGAGCAGGCCGGCAGCGATCCGCTGGCGGTCTCCAAAGTGCGCGCGCAGCTGGGGCTGGACCAGCCGCTGGGCGCGCAGTTCGCGCGCTGGATCGGCGCGCTGGCGCACGGCGACCTGGGCGTCTCGCTGCGTACCGGCGAACCGGTGGCCGACGAGCTGGCCCGGCGCATTCCGCGCAGCCTGGAACTGATCGGCGTCGGCCTGCTGGCCGCCGTGGCGCTGGGCGTGCCGCTGGGCGTGATCGCCGCGCGGGCGCGCGGCCGGCTGGCCGGCATGGCGGCCGGCATGCTGGCGGTGGCGGGATTCTCGGCGCCGGTATTCGTGCTGGGCATCCTGCTGGTGCTGGTGTTCAGCCTGGGGCTGGGCTGGCTGCCGTCCTCGGGCTTCGTCGCGTTCGCCGACGATCCGCTGCAGCATTGCCTGTCGCTGATCCTGCCGGCCATGACCATTGGCCTGAACTTCATGGGCGTGGTCGCGCGCATGACGCGCGCCAGCCTGAGCGACGTGATGGGCAAGGACTACGTGAAGCTGGCGCGCGCCAAGGGCCTGACGCGCGGCCGCGCCATCCTGCGGCACGCGCTGCCCAACGCGCTGGTGCCGGTGATCGCCATC
Organism: Achromobacter sp. Marseille-Q0513; assembly: GCF_018195695.1. NCBI lineage: Bacteria > Pseudomonadati > Pseudomonadota > Betaproteobacteria > Burkholderiales > Alcaligenaceae > Achromobacter > Achromobacter sp. Marseille-Q0513. Next base: position 30,746 of record NZ_JAGTJY010000041.1, read on the forward strand.
GTCGGCATTCGCGCCGGCAACCTGCTGGGCGGCACCGTCATCATCGAGGCGCTGTTCGACTGGCCCGGCCTGAGCTCGCTGCTGGTCAGCGCGGCCTTCGCGCGCGACTACCCTGTCATCCAGGGCAGCCTGCTGGCCATCTTCGCCATCTTCATCCTGATCAGCCTGGCCATCGACCTGGCCCAGGGGCTGGTCGATCCCCGCATCCGCAGGCCGCCGGCATGAGCGCCCGTCCCGTTTCTGCTGACACCGCTGTGCGCCGTCCGCCGCGTTTTTTGTCCGCCGCGCTGCCGGCCTGGCTGGCGGCGGCCTTCCTGCTGCTGGTGGCGCTGGCCGCCGCCTTCGGTCCCATGCTGGGCCTGCAGGATCCGTACCAGATCGATGCGGCCAATCTGCTGTCCTCGCCCACCTGGAAACATTGGCTGGGCACCGACGAGCTGGGCCGCGACCTGCTGTCGCGCGCCGTGCATGGCGCGCGCGTGTCGCTGACGGTGGCTGCCGCCGCCGTGGCGCTGGCCGGCGTGCTGGGCGTGGCCATCGGCGTGGGCGTGGCCTTCCTGGGCCGCCGCGCCGGGGCCGCCGCCATCCGCGTGGTGGACGTGTTCGTGTCGCTGCCCGAGATCTTCGTCGCGCTGGTGGTGCTGGCCTTCATCGGCGGCAACCTGCCGACCCTGGTCGCCACCATCGGCATCCTGTACGCGCCGCAGTTCGCGCGCGTGGCCTGGGGCGTGGCGCGCGGCATCCGCGAGCGCGAGCATGTGCAGGCGGCGCGCTCGCTGGGCGCGGGGCCGGGCTGGATCATCTGGCACGAGGTGCTGCCCAACATGCGCTCCATCATCGCGGTGCAGGCCTCGTTCACGTTTTCCTTCGCCATGCTGCTGGAGGCCGGGCTGAGCTTCCTGGGCCTGGGCGTGCGCCCGCCGGTGCCATCCTGGGGCCAGATGGTGGGCTCGCTGAAGGACTATCTCTACACCAATCCCTGGCCCGTGCTGGTGCCGGCGCTGGCGCTGTTCTTCACGGTGCTGGCCGTCAACGTGCTGGGCGACTGGCTGCAGGACGCGCTCAATCCGGAGCTGCGGCGATGAGCCACGACGCCGACAAGCTGCTGACCGTGCGCAACCTGGCCGTCAGTTTCGATGGCCGCGACGGTCCCGTGCACGCGGTGCGGGGCGTGGACCTGAGCGTGCGGCGCGGCGAGGTCGTGTGCCTGGTCGGCGAGTCCGGCTCGGGCAAATCGGTCACCGGCTTTTCGCTGATGGGACTGATCGATCCTCCCGGCCGCGTCAGCGCCGACGAACTGCGCTTCGATGGCCGCGACCTGCTGCGCGCCACGGAGAGCGAGCGTGACGCGTTGCGGGGCAGGGACATCGCCATGGTGTTCCAGGAGCCGATGACGGCGCTCAACCCCGGGCGCACGGTGGGCGCGCAGATCGCCGAGGTCTTCCTGATCCACGAGCGCATCGGCCGCCGCCAGGCCTGGGACCGCGCGGTGGAACTGATGGAACGCGTCGGCATCCGCGAGCCGGCGCAGCGCGCCCGAGCCTATCCGCATGAGTTGTCCGGCGGCATGCGCCAGCGGGTGATGATCGCCATCGCCTGCGCGCTGACGCCCAGGCTCATCATCGCCGACGAACCCACCACCGCGCTGGACGTGACCGTGCAGGCGCAGGTGCTGGAATTGTTGTTCACCCTGCAGGCGCAGAGCGGCGCGGCGGTGTTGTTCATCACGCACGACCTGGGCGTGGTGGCCGAGATCGCCGACCGCGTGGTGGTGATGCAGGCGGGCCGGATCGTGGAGGAGGGCGCGGTCGGGCAAATCTTCGCGCAGCCGCGCGACCCCTATACGCAGGCCCTGCTCGCGGCCGTGCCCGATGTGGATGCGCCGCGCGATCCGGCGCGGCGGCTGGGACGCGGGACAGGCGCGGAGGCTGCCCGATGAGCGACGCCATCCTGCGCGCGGACGCGATATCCAAGGAATTCGTGCTGGCCCGCAACCTGCTGGGCCGGCCGACGCGCGTGCTGCAGGCCGTGCGCGGCGTCAACCTGTCGATCGAACGCGGCGCCACCTTGGCGCTGGTCGGCGAATCGGGCTCGGGCAAGAGCACGCTGGGCCGCTGCATCGCCGGCCTGCTGCGACCCACCTCCGGCAGCGTCGAGCTGGCCGGCCATGACGTGCAGCGCCTGTCCGGCGTCGCGCTGCTGGCGTTCCGCCGCCAGGTGCAGACCATCTTCCAGGATCCCTATTCCAGCCTGAACCCGCGCCGCACGGTAGGCGACGCCATCATGGACGGCATGGTCATCCACAAGTTGTGCGGCGCCGAGGAACGCCAGGCGCGCATGCTGGCGCTGCTGTCGCGGGTCGGCCTGCAGCCGGACCACGCGCGGCGCTATCCGCACCAGTTTTCCGGCGGTCAGCGCCAGCGCATCGCCATCGCGCGCGCGCTGGCGCTGGAGCCGCGCTTCATCGTGGCCGACGAGGCCGTGTCGGCGCTGGACGTGTCGGTCAAGGCCCAGGTGCTGGACCTGCTGGCCGACCTGCAGGCCGAGCATGGCCTGACCTATCTGTTCATTTCGCATGACCTGGGCGTGGTGCGGCATTTCGCCGACCGGGTGGCCGTCATGGCCGCCGGCGAAATCGTCGAGGAAGGCGACTGCGACCAGATCTTCGAGAGCCCCGCGCAGGCCTATACGCGGCAGCTGATCGCCGCCGTGCCCCGGCCGGACCCGGCGCGCAGGCGCCTGCGGCGGGGCTGACGCGCGCGCGCTGGCGCCGTCTTCCCGGCAGGCAGTGGGCTGGGGGGGGGCTAGAAAGGGGGATCAAAAAAAGGGGGGGGGTCGGCGGCGCGGGCTTAAGTTCTGGTTCCGGCCTGCCGTTAGCAGGCGAGAGGCCTCCGGAGGCGGCAGCGGGCAACCCTGGCCCCCTGGCTTGCCGGAATTGTCGACATGACTACGATTTCCTCGAGCTCCCTGCCCATGGTCATCGCGCCCCAGACGCCGTCGCCGGCGCTGTCGCGCGTGAGAATGGCCAACCAGCCGGTCGATCCGCCGCAGCCGTCCACCACGGTGACGCTGGGCGGCAAGCAGGAGCCGCTGACCTATACCCGCGACAGCATCGCGGAGATGGCCCCGTCCGGCGCCATCTGGCAGCGCGAAGCCAACGACGCGATCTCCGCGGCGATGGCGACCAATGCCCGCAATTCGGTCAGCAGCCGTTTCAACGGGCTGGCCGACGCCGTGCTGAGCCGCTTCCGCACGGAAGGCGGCAGCTACTCGCAATCCCTGATCCTGCCGTCCGCCGCGACCGAAGGCGTGTCGGCGTCCGCCCTGAGCAGCCAGCTGCGCGGCGCGCCGGGCACTGGCGTGTCGCTGCGCATCATGACCGCCAGCGGCACGCAGGTCGACGTGAAGCTGGGCGCCAGCGCCGACGGCATCGCCGTGGACATCGGCGTCAGCGAGGGCGAGCTGTCGGAAGACGAGCGCCAGGCCATCGCCGGCCTGGCCAAGTCCTTCCAGGACGCGGTCGACGGCCTGGGCTCGGTCCCGCCGCGCCTGGCCGTCGCCGGCCTGGCCAAGTTCGATACCAAGCTGCTGGCCTCGGTGTCGCTGGAGACCTCCATCGCCACCCGCGATTCGGGCATGGCCTCGATCAGCTTCCAGGCCGACGCCGCGCAGCGTTCCTTGACGATCAAGAACGCCACCGGCGTGGTCACGGTGAACGTGGACGCCAGCCAGCCCACGGTGATCGGCAGCGCGCAGCAGCGCGACGCCGCGGTCGCCAGCTATCTGCAGAAATTCGACGCCGCCCGCAGCCGCGGCGAGGGCGACCAGACCCTGATGTCCTTCTTCAAGGAAGCGTTCTCGGCCCTGCATCAGAGCTACGAGACGGCCGCGCCGTCGCCGCTGAGCCTCATCGGCAAGAGCAAGGACGCGGTGCCCCTGGCGCATCGCGGCGCGCTGTCGGGCATGGCGGACTTCTCGGCCTCGATCACGCAGGGCCCGGTGGCGAGCAATCCCTACCGGACGGGCGAGCAGGACAGTTTCTCCTTCCTGGCCACGCAACGCACCAGCATCAGCGGTGTGCATGGCCTGGGCGTGAATGTGTCGCAGGAAAGCGAGACCAACCTGGTCGCCAGCTTCCACAAGCCGCTGCCGGGCGTGAAGGATCTGAACCTGACGCTGGATCCGGAGACGCAGAATTACCGGTATTTCCTGATCGAGGATGTGGAGAACAGCAAGACCGACCTGGCCTATGACCGCCTGGGCAACCTGAGCCAGGCCAACCGCACGGAATCCAGCGTCCTGTCCACCCGCGTCAAGACCTACGTGAAGGGCAAGCTGGTCAGCGACGACACGCTGCCCACGGTGACGTCGCAGACGAAGAGCCTGATGTCGGAACTGCTCGCCGCGCAGAGCGAGGCGCAGCGCAAGGGCCAGGCGGACTCGTCCAAGGGGACGAAGGACGCCAAGGCGGCGTAATCAGGAAGGGGTGCAAGGCCCTTTCCGCAGGCCGGCCGGTCTCACCCGCCGGCCTGCCCCGCATTCATGGCATACCGCTCCGCCACATCCACCGCCTTGCGCGAGCTGGTTGACGGCGAGCCTTCGCGCGTCCACAGGAACGGATAGAAGCTGAAGCCCTGGTCCCCCGCCAGGGCCTGCGTATCGGCCTGCCAGCCGGGCCAGCGCAGCCCTTCGTAGAACTCCTCCAGTCCGCCGCCCAGCGCCCAGCGCAGGAAGTCGGTATAGCTCAGTTCCAGCGGTTCCCATTCCAGGGTGTCGGGCGCCCAGTAGTACAGGGCGCCCGCGTCCGCGCCCAGGCCGCCGCCATTGATGGCGAAGAAGCCGCCGACGGCATCGTCGGCGATCAGCAGGAAGCCGTTCGAGCGGCCTGAGTTCCAAGCGGCGATGTCGCGCGTGAGCCGGGGGTGTCCCGATCCCAGCACGCGCAGCCAGCCGCCATCGATGAGCAGGCCGCCGGTGCCGTGGGCGACCGCGCCCATGGGCGAGCGGGTGGTGACCTGCAGGCGGTGCAGCACGTCGCCGCAACGTTCGGACGGCGGTAGCACCTCGCAGGCTGTTTTCGCCCCGGCGGCCCAGGACTGCACCAGCGGCAGGGCGGATTCTTCGTGGTTGATCAGTTCGTGCAGGGGTTTCATCGATGGACGCGGGCTTGCCGTGTGGGCGCGGTGGCTTGCGGGGCAGGGGCGCAAGACCGGCGGGGGGGGGGGGGTTGGGGGCGCGGGCGGGGAGCGGGGCCCCGGCGCGCGTGCGCGTCACGAACCAGTACAGGCCCAGCGCGGCGGCCACGCC
>NZ_JAGTJY010000420.1:0-718 GCF_018195695.1 Achromobacter sp. Marseille-Q0513
GATCGGCACCTGTGCGCACATCCGGCCTTTGCCACGGAAGACACACTATTTCAGCCGACACCGGAACTGGTGCGGACCCACATCACCCATGCACTGAAGCATCTGCTGATCAATGCACCGCTTCAAGGCAAGAGCGCGATTGAACGGTTCCACGCTGATCTGCTAAGTCCCTCTTTTCCCGTGGATGGTGACAGCATCGGCACATTCGTTCGCACCAAGTATCTCGACCGCGCGAAGGATGTAATGGTCGTCAACTTGATCAAGTCTCTGCTTAGTGCGCCTTTCGGCACTGAATCCGCCCAATACATCGGGCAACTTCGTCAAGTTGCCCGAACGCTGCGGGAAGTTGCCAAAGCAAAAACAGCGATCTACGACGAAACAGCCAGAGATCACATCGCACGAAAGTTTGATGCAATTCCAGACGCGCTGCTGCTCAGCATCAGCGCTTTTGTCGAGTGTGATTCCCGCGTGTGGGACTGGCTGTCGGAGTCGACCCGCATTCGATTCAAGCAGTTACTCGGGATTGCCGACGCTGAAGCCCTCAAAGCGCATTCTGCCTTCGATGTGTTTGGCATTCCGGAGCTGGCTAATATTCTGTTGGAACGGTTCGATTCTTTTGAGCAAGACGTTCAGATCGGAATTATTTCTCAAATACCAAGGCGTGAGTTCATTTCTCAGGCCATTCGCATCTATGCTGATTCCAGTGGCTGGCGAACCG
>NZ_JAGTJY010000421.1:0-704 GCF_018195695.1 Achromobacter sp. Marseille-Q0513
TCGCCCGACAGGGTGAAGGCGTCGGTGTGGCAGACGCCGGTATGGGTGATCTTGACCAGAACTTCACCGGCCTTTGGTGGAGCGACGTCGATCTCGACGATTTCAAGCGGTTTGCCTGGCCCGAAGGCGACGGCAGCACGTGACTTCATGCTTTTCTCCTGTAATCGGTGGGCACTTTACGGAGGTGCGGCAGTTGCCGCTCCACCTGGGCGACCAAAGGTTTAGCGTTGCGTTAAAGGCACGTCCAGGGCATCGCCGATGGTATAGAAATGCCCGCCGGCGACATGATGCAAGCTGCGCCAGACCGGGTCGGCATGCTCGTAGCGCCAGCGGCCATCGCTGAACGCCCGCGCGTCCGCCCAGGCGCCGACCACCTCGCCGATGAACAAGTCATAGGTCTCCTGATTGCGCACTTCCGGGATGAGCCGGCACGCCAGCCAGGCCGAAGCTCCGGCCACGAAGGGTTGGTCGAAGCCGTCGAAGCGCAGGAGCTCCACGCCGCAGTTCTGGAGCTTGTCCGGATCCTGATGCAGGCTCCGGGAGCCTACCTCGTGCACCAGCCGCGCTTGCGCGACAGTTGGAATCTGGATGACGAATTCACCGCTGGCCTCAATCAGTTCGCGCGTTCGTGTGATCTTGTCCAGCACCACGGTCAGCCTGGGTGGCGAAAAATCCAACGCACAGGCCCAGGCGGCGGCCATGAC
>NZ_JAGTJY010000422.1:0-702 GCF_018195695.1 Achromobacter sp. Marseille-Q0513
CGGGTTTTCTTGGCGGGCATGAGGGCTGGGCGGAACGTGTGGCGCGAGTATAGGCGATCGCTGGCAGCGGCTTGCGCCGCGTCAGCGCGACCAGGCGCGGGTCTTCTGCGACTGCACGCCCAGACCCTCGATACCCAGGCGCATGACGTCGCCGGCCTTCAGGTAGAGCGGCGGTTTCTGGCCCAGGCCCACGCCGGGCGGCGTGCCGGTGCTGATGACGTCGCCGGGCAGCAGCGACATGAACTGGCTGATGTAGCTGACCAGCTGCTTGACGCCGAACACCATGGTGCGGGTGCTGCCGTCCTGGAAGCGCTTGCCGTTGACTTCCAGCCACATGCCCAGGTTCTGCGGGTCGGCGATCTCGTCGCGCGTCACCAGCCAGGGGCCGATGGGCGCGAAGCTGTCGCAGCCCTTGCCCTTGTCCCACTGGCCGCCGCGCTCGATCTGGTATTCGCGCTCGGACACGTCGTTGACCACCACGTAGCCGGCCACATAGTCCAGCGCCTCGCTTTCCTCGACGTAGGACGCCTTCTTGCCGATCACGATGCCCAGCTCGACTTCCCAGTCGGTCTTGACCGAGCCGCGCGGAATGATGACGTCGTCGTCGGGGCCGGTGATGGACGAGCTGGGCTTGAGGAACAGCACCGGCTCGGCCGGCACGGGCAGGCCGGACTCGGCGGCGTGGTCGGCGTAGTTCAGGCC
>NZ_JAGTJY010000423.1:0-702 GCF_018195695.1 Achromobacter sp. Marseille-Q0513
TGTCGCTGATCAAGGGCGACAGCATCAACCTGAGCGCCGGGCGCGACATCGCGCTGACCTCGACCTCGGCCTCCGAGCGCTACAGCAATACGTGGGGTACGTACGTGAGCGGCGTCTCGCGTATCGACGCGGGCAGCCTGAACGTGCAGGCCGGGCGCGACCTGACCCTGACTGCGGCCCAGGTCGCGGCGCGGGACGATGCGCGCCTGCAGGCCGGCCGCGACGTGACCCTGAACACGCTGAGCGTGAGCCACGGCGAGCGCATCGTGCGCGATGCGCGCAACCGCTACGAACTGAGCACCAGCCGCGAGATCGGCGCGACGGTTGCCGCCGGCGGCAACCTGACGATCGCGGCCGGCCAGGACGTGAGCGCCCGCGCGGCCGATGTGACCGCCGGCAAGCAGCTGGCGGTCGGCGCCGGGCGCGACATCAGCGCCACGGCCGGCGTGCAGACGCAGGACTCCTACATCGAGTCGTACTACAAGCAGCGCGGCTTCCTGTCCAGCCGGTCGAACCACATGATCAACTCGATCAAGACCGAGCGCGCGCAGGCCACGACCTTCACGGGCGACACGGCGGTGCTCGTGGCGGGGCGGGATGTGAATGTCGCTGGTTCGAACGGGGGGGCGCCGCCGGAACCGGCGGTCCCCGGGGGGCGGGGTGGGGAAAACACGGCCGGGGGGGAAAGCCGGGGCGCCCACA
>NZ_JAGTJY010000424.1:0-697 GCF_018195695.1 Achromobacter sp. Marseille-Q0513
CAGGAGCAAGCACCATGATGAACAACTGGACGGATCAACTGGCCAATTTGCGGACAGGCGCCAAAGCCCTGGCGCAGGCCAATCCCGCCGTGGTCCAGGCTTACGGCGGCCTCAACCGGGCGCTGGGCGAGGGCCAGGCCCTGGACGCCAGGACCCGGGAACTCATCGCCCTGGCCGTCGCGGTGACAACCCGCTGCGACGGCTGCATTTCCTCGCATGCCGCGGCCGCGAGGCAGGCCGGCGCCAGCCAGCAGGAAGTCGCCGAGGCGCTGGGCACGGCCATCGCATTGAACGCGGGCGCGGCCTATGTGTACTCGGCCCGCGCGCTGGAAGCCTTCAACCAGTTCGAGCAGGCGTAGACCGGCATCGGCAATGGCGGCGCGGCGGGGCCGCGCGCCCAAGCACAACAAGGGGACAGACATGAAACCGGCAATCCTGTTGCTGAAACTGATCGGGCTCGTTTGCGCGGCCAGCCTCTCGACGCTGGCGCGGGCCGCGTGGCCGGAGGACAAGCCCATCCGGCTGGTGGTGCCCTTCACCGCCGGCGGCACCGCCGACGCGCTGGGCCGCAGCCTGGCCCAGCAGCTCGCCAAGGAACTGGGCCAGACCATCATCGTCGAGAACAAGCCCGGCGCCGGCAGCATGCTGGGCACGCGCGAGGTCGCCGGCGCCGGGCTTGTTCTCGACGATGATGGTC
>NZ_JAGTJY010000425.1:0-695 GCF_018195695.1 Achromobacter sp. Marseille-Q0513
ATGTCGTAGTGAGGGCGTCCGGTGTCAGCCGCGCCAGCACGTCGTAGTAGCACCTCAGCTGTTCGTGCCGGGCGCGGTTGAACGCCTCGGGCACGAAGATGCCGACGTCGCGGATGAAAATGGGATAGCCGAGGTCCTGGTGCTTGGGCATGCGGTCCAGGCAATCAGCAACCGATTCATATGTCTGGGCGGTGGGACCCAGGAACACGACGTGATCTGGATACAGGGCCCAGGAATGGTCCAGTCGTGCATACAGATCGTGGTCGTGGACCAGCTCGGTCAACGTTTCGTCCTGCAGCAGGATATAGGACTGGTTCTTCATGGCTTCTACGTCATGGGATGACGGGGCGACACGAGGCCGTCCAGTCTCGCGAGTCGACGTGCGCAGCCGCGTCGTGAGCAGGGAGAGCAATGCGTCCACATCCTCGACCGCTTTCGCGCCGATGACCACGCCGTGATTGCGCAGGAATACGACGTTTGCGTCGGGCCGGTCTTTCAACTGGCGCGCCACGGCGGCAGCCAACGGGGCGCCAGGCTTGTGATAGTCCACCAGCACCCATTCGCAAGCATCGCCCAGTCGTTCTTGCAGCAGCCTCTCGCAGTCTTTCTGGACCAGATGGACCAGGGCGTCGATCTCGTGCAGATGGGCGACGACGGCATGGGGCAAGAGGGCGTGCAGCAGTGTTTCTATGGAC
>NZ_JAGTJY010000426.1:0-692 GCF_018195695.1 Achromobacter sp. Marseille-Q0513
GTGCCCGCCATCAGGTCCGCGATGGCCGGCCCCGCGCCGCGATAGGGAATCTGCATGGCCCGGGTGCCAGTGACGCGCATGAAGTACACAGCGGCAATGTGGCTGGTGGACCCGGCCCCCGCATTGCCGAAATTCACGTCGGCGCCGTTGGCTTTCATGCGCGCGACGAAGTCGGACAGATTGGCTATTCCGCTTTTCTTGCTTACCGACAGCACCATCGGCACCGTAGCCACCAGCCCCACGGGCGCCAGGTCGCGGCGCGGATCGAACTGGCTCTTCGGATAGAGCGAGGGCGCGATCGCCAGCGATCCCATGTTGCCGAACGTGATGGTGTAGCCGTCGGGCGCGGCGCGCGTCACGCGCTGGTTGCCGATCACGGTGCCCCCTCCGCCCAGGTTTTCGACGACGCCGATCTGGCCCAGGTTTTCACCCATGGCTTGAGCCACGATGCGGGCCAGTCCGTCGGTCGATCCGCCCGCGGCGTAGGGCACCACCATGGAAATGGCGCGCGTCGGGTAGTCCTGCGCCACTGTGTCGGGATGCGCGCCCAGCGCAAGCAGGCCTGCGCCCAGCAAGGCTGGCAATGACTGTCTCATGTCTGCTCCTCGTTCTTGTCCGAAGCCGCGCTCGTGTACCACCCCGCGCTTTGCCGCATTATTGTGACGGTCAAATCATAAGTCAAGCATATTGTC
>NZ_JAGTJY010000427.1:0-681 GCF_018195695.1 Achromobacter sp. Marseille-Q0513
CCCCAGGAGTACCCCGCCAAGGCCGCGGGCCGAGCCGCAGGCCGAAGCGCTCTCCCGCCTGTACGTGATACCGGTCAAGACGATGCAGGTCGACGGCGCGCCGAAGGAGAAGATCACGGCGCCCATGTCCGTGGCCATCGGGTATGGCGTGCTGGTGCGCCACGTCCCACCAGCGGCCAAGCAGGTCGCCAGTTGGACCCATCGCTGCGCGGACGGGGGCATGGTGCTTGAAAACACAGGCAACGTAAGAGTGGTGTTGCCCGAGGCGACCAGCGCGGCGCGCGCCGCGCCGCAGGCCCTGGCGCTGTTTCCCGGCGTACCGCAGCGCATCGAGGGCGGGACATTGCAATGGAAGGACGGCGGCGAATCGCGCTCGCTCGCATGCCGTTGATTACGCAGGCAAGGAAGACAGAGATGAGCATGGCTGGCAATCACACCTGGCGTTGGAGCCGCGGACTGTACCAGGGGCTCGTGCTGCTGGCGGCGCTGGGGCTGCATACTCCGGCAACGATGGCGCAAAGGAACCCCACGATCGTCAAGGCGAACGTCCTGCAAGACGGCTACAGCAATTGCAGCTATCAGGAGTCCCTTTATAGCGTCACGTTCCGCTTCTCGATCACGTTCGCGAATGCGCAGTTACAGATGAATGGCCGAAACTTCTATTCCAGAGCTCTGTTGGTA
>NZ_JAGTJY010000428.1:0-674 GCF_018195695.1 Achromobacter sp. Marseille-Q0513
CCACCCCCGCAGCCCCCTCGACCTTCAACCCGTCGATCGCCACCAGCACATCCCCGGCCGACAACCCGCCCTTGTGTCCCGCGCCGCCTTCCAGCACGGTTGCCAGCGCCACGGATTCCCCCTGCTTGCGGGTCCGCACATCCAGCGAAGGAATGTTGACGGTAGCCTTCCATTGCAGCTTTACGCCCTGCGGCGCCAGCAGCTCAGCCAGCGGCACATCCGCCGTGCCATAGGCGTGGCGCGCAATGAACCGCCGCGTATCCACGCCCGTCGCTTCCTTTATCAGCGCGGGCAAGCCGTCTTCCGGCAGTCCCTGCGCCTTGCCCTGGTAGAAATCCCGGCCATAGCGCTGCCACAGCAGGCGCATCACATCGTCCAGCGAATGCGCGCCCGCCGATTCCTGGCGGATCAGCAGGTCCAGCCCCAGCGCCACCAGCGCTCCCTTGGTGTAGTAGCTGACCAGCGCATTGGGTGAGTTCTCGTCCTGCTTGTAATAGCGCGTCCAGGCATCGAAGGAGCTTTCCGCCACCGACTGCTTGTGTCGGCCCGGCGTGCGCGCCACGCTGGTGATGGTCTTGGCCAGCAGGCGCAGGTAGTCGTTCTGCGTGATGGCGTTGGAACGCAGCAGCAGCAGATCGTCGTAATAGGACGTGAACCCCTCGAACACCCAGAGC
>NZ_JAGTJY010000429.1:0-670 GCF_018195695.1 Achromobacter sp. Marseille-Q0513
CCCTGCCGAGGGTGGGGCCGAGGCCCAGCGAGCCCAGCATGGAGCGGTACGGCATGGGGCTGCGGGCGTCGTGCTCGTGGGCCAGCAGGGGCAGCAGCGCCCACAGCGCGCTGGCCGACAGGCCGAAGGCGAAGGCGCGCAGCATGACCACGCGCGTCACGGTGGAGTGCTGGGTGTAGCGCAGCGCCGTGACCGCGCCCTGCAGCAGGCGCTCGGGCGGCAGGCGGCGCTCGGGCAGGTCGCGCTTCCAGCGCCAGATCGCCCAGATCAGGCCGCCATAGCAGAAGCAGTTCAGCAGGAACACCCAGGGCGCGCCCAGCGCGCCCAGCAGCAGGCCGCCGATGGCCGGACCGACCGCGCGCGCGACGTTGTAGTTGACGCTGTTCAGCAGCACCGCGCTGCCCACGTGAGCGCGCGGCACCTGCTCGCCCACCGCCGCCTGCCAGGCCGGCGTCACGACGGCGCTGCCGATGGCGATGCAGAAGACCGAGGCGATCAGCGTGATCGGGTGCAGCAGGCCGGCGAAGGCCAGGATGGTGATGAACAGGCCGCCGGCCAGTTCCAGCCCCATGCCGGCCAGCATGACCTTGCGGCGGTCGTAGTTGTCGGCCAGCACGCCGGTCAGGATGGACAGGGCCACCAGCGGAAAGGCGGCGGCCACCTGGATCAT
>NZ_JAGTJY010000042.1:0-35900 GCF_018195695.1 Achromobacter sp. Marseille-Q0513
GCGCGGCGGTCGGCGCCGCGGCGGGGACGGTCCGGCGCCGCCGCCCGCGACCACGAAGGCTACTTCGTGACGTCGTTTTCCACGCAGGGGTGGAATTCGCCGCTGTCCTTGTCCAGCAGGAACAGCACGCCGGTGGCGACGCCGAAGTAGGTGCCGTGCAGTTCCAGCTCGCCGCTTTCGACGCGGCGGCGGATGAAGGGGAAGGTCAGCAGATTGTTCAGGCTCTGCTTGATCACCGCCAGTTCCAGGCGTTTGAGATCGGCGTTGCGGTCGCCGGTGGATTCGCCCAGGCCTTCGGCCACGGGCTCGATCTGGGTCATCCACTTGCGGATGAAATCGCCGCGGCTCAGCGGCTTGGCGTCGTCGTAGAACGCGCGCACGCCGCCGCAGGACGCGTGGCCCAGCACCACGATGTGCTTGACGTTCAGGCCGTTGACCGCGAATTCGATGGCGGCGCTGGTGCCGTGGTAGGACGATTCGGTGTCCGGGTCACAGGGCGGCACCAGGTTGGCCACGTTGCGCACCACGAACATCTCGCCCGGTCCGGCGTCGAAAATCAGTTCCGGGGCCACGCGGGAGTCGCAGCAGCCAATGATCAGGATTTCCGGGTTTTGCCCGGTTTCCGCCAGCTTCTGGTAGCGCGAACGCTCGGCGGGGAAGCGGCCGTCGAGGAAGGATTGATAGCCTTCGGCGAGTCTTTTGGGGAACATGGTTTTCACATCCTAATAACTGGGCCAGGGAGACTGGCGAGCCGACAGACGCAAGAAGGGGCTTCGCGCGGAAGCCCCTGTCATCGAGTCGGCAATACTAATTTTCCCATAAGTTGGGTCCCCCCCGAAGCGCCTTTGGCGCTTCCCCCTCAGGGGGCGCCGCTGCGGACCGGCGGAGCCGGATCCGCGCGGCCTGGCTTGGGGGGCCGCGCTACGTGGCGGGCGCGGTTGCCGATGCCTGCAAAATAAAAGGGTCGCATTGACGCATGGGCTACCAGGCCTGCACGTCCAGCGCCGTCACCCGCGCCGCCGGCAGCGGCGTCACCGCCCGCACCAGCCGGATCTGTCCGGGCGCCAGCGGCCCCGTCACGCCGTCCTGCACCCGGCCGATCTCGCGGTTTTGTTCGTCGTACAGCACGAAGGTCAGCATGACGCTGTTGATGGGGCGGGCGGACTGGTTGGCGAGCGAGCCGGTGATGGTGGAGCCGTTCTGGGCGTCGCGCACCGTCTGCACGTTGCCCAGCGTGACGCCGTAGGCCAGGCTTTGCGCCGACGCGCCGCCGCCGGCCAGGCAGGCCAGCACGGCAAGGGAGGCTAGGGCGGTTTTCATGGTCGTCTCCTTTCGGGGCTCGCCGCGGCGGGCAAGGCGCGCTGTGTCGCGGCGCTTCTATCTCACACCTTTACGCCCCGGCGCACAACGGGTGGCGAGGGGCAATGGGTAACAGGTTGCGAGGGTTGCACCCAGATTCGACAGGGGATGGCGCGGCTGCATCCGAATGTCTCCAGCTTGCGGGCATTCTAGCGTCGCCGGCGCGTCGCGGCGATGGTCCGGGCCCGCCGCGTTTGTCTATGGTCAGACGGACGCGTGGCGCTTGTTTTTCAGCTGCCAGACAGCTGGCCGGCGACCCTGGCGCCTTAGCGTTTTTTAACTTTTTCCGCTCTTGCGAAGCCCTGGTGTTTGCCCGATGATGAGCACGCCGGCGCCTTGTCCGGCGGACCGTGCGGCCCGATCCCGCGCCCCACAGGCGTCCCGGGCGCTCAAAGGGAGGAATCCATGTTTTCCCGTACCAGCCAGCTGGCTTCGGCCTTAGTCCTTTCCGCCTGCTTCGCCGGGGCCGCGTTCGCGCAGACCGCCGCGCCCGCCGCCGCCCAGCCCGCCAAGACCCCCACGCCGCAGCAGCAGCGCATGGCCGATTGCAACAAGTCGGCCGAGGGCAAGAAGGGCGACGATCGCAAGACCTACATGAGCGCCTGCCTGAAGGGCGAGCAGCCGGCGCCTGCCAAGCAGCTCACGCCGCAGCAGCAGAAGATGAAGGACTGCAACGCCAAGGCCGGCGAACAGAAGCTCACCGGCGACAAGCGCAAGACCTTCATGAGCACCTGCCTGAAGGGTTGAGCGCCTGCGCTTCAAACGCAACCGGGCCGCGCAAGCGGCCCGGCGTGTTTGTGGCGGTCCATTCCGATCCGGCGCGCTGTCTTGCGGGTGTCCGAGCCGGAAGGACGCGCCGCCTCAGACCGTGGCGATCGGCGTCACCGGCGAGCCGATGGCGTGCGGCAGGCGCAGCGGCGGCGCGGTCAGCATGAAGCGGTGACGGCCGTTGGCGCGCAGCCAGTCGGCCAGGTCCTTCAGGTACCACAGCTCGGCCAGCGGCAGGCCCAGCTTGAACAGGCAGTGGTGGTGCAGCGGCAGCATGGCTCGCGGACCGCTGCGCTCGCGCGCGGGATAGGCTTCCACCGCGTAGTTGTCGGCGCAGATGGCGGCGATGCCGCTGTCGGTGATCCACCGCAGCAGCGCCTCGTCGGTGCCGTCCAGCGCGGCGCCGTAGCTGTGCAGCGTATCGGCGTCGGGCTGGCCGTTCATGGCGACCACGGCCTCGGCGTAGCCGGTGCGCAGCACCAGCATGTCGCCCGGCTCGATCTCGATGTCGTCGGCCTCGATCACGCGCATCAGTTCGGCGTGGCCGATCAGCGTGCGACCGGTGCCGTAATGACGTTCCAGGTCGACCAGCACGCCGCGTCCCTGCATGCCTTTCTGCGCCAGGTGTTCGATGCCCAGCTTCAGCGCGGCCGACGGGCCGCCGCTGTCGCAGCCGCAGCCCGCGTGGCTGCCGTCGGCCGGGCCGATCACGTCCACGCCGGCGGCATAGCCGTTGTAGTAGCGCAGCTCGGGCACGCCGTCGCCGTCGGCGTCGAACAGCGCGCCGACGTGGGCCAGCGCGTCCCATTGCGTGGAGTACTGCATGGACAGCAGCACCTGGTCGTCGCTCAGCACGTCCAGCGCGTCGGGATTGATGTTGCGCAGCGGGAAGTTCAGGTAGGGCGTGTCGCGCAGCCGCGTCGGACTCAGCTGCGGCGGATGGCGACGCGGGTTGAGCACGTTGCCGCCGGGCAGGTCCAGCGGCAGCGACAGGCAGAAGGTCTTGCCGGCGCGGATCTCGCGGGCGCCCTTGAGCACCTGTTCTTCGGTGATGAGGTTGAGGCGGCCGAGTTGGTCGTCGGGGCCGAAGTCGCCCCAGTTCGAGCCCTCGGGCCGGTGTTTCCAGCGTTGCATGCGGTGTCCTTCCGGATTCACTGGGCCAGCAGGAAGCCGAGCACGGCGCGGTTGAATTCCTCGGGCCGTTCCCAGTTGGAGATATGTGACGTGTCCAGCTCGACGTAGCGCGCGCCGGGGATGGCGGCCGCCAGCTCGCGGCCCTGGGCCGGCGTGGCGGCCAGGTCGTGGGTGCTGGAGATGACCAGTGTGCGCGCGCGGATGGCGGCGACGCGGTCGCGGTAATCGGCGTCGCGCAGCGCGGCGCAGTTGCGCGAGTAGCCGGCGTCCGACGTGCGGCGCAGCATGTCCACCAGCACTTGCGACAGGCCCGGCTCGGCGGCGCGGTAGCCGTCGGTCAGCCAGCGCTCGACCAGGGCCGGCGCCATTCTTTCCAGCGTCTGTTCAGCCACGGCGTTGATGCGCGTGGTCCAGCCTTCAGCCGAGCCGATGCGGGCGGCGGTGTTGCACAGGATCAGGCCGTCGACCAGTTCCGGGCGGGCCAGCGCCAGCGCGATGCCGGTGGGGCCGCCCATGGACAGGCCGCAGAAGTGGGCGCGCGCGATGCCCAGGCCGTCCAGCAGCTCGGCGACGTCGCCGGCCAGCTGTTCGAAGCGGTATTCGCCGTCGGGGATCGAGGACTTGCCGTGTCCGCGCGTGTCGTAGCGCAGCACGCGGAAATGCTTGCTCAGCTCAGGCACCTGGCGCGCCCACATGTCGGCGCAGGTGCCCAGCGAATTGGACAGCACCAGCACGGGCGCGTCGGCGGGGCCGTCGATGACGTAGTACAGCCGGGCCTGGCTGAGATCGGCATAAGACATGGATGTTCCTCGAGGGTGAAGCCGGACGGCGGCGATGCCGTCCGGCGCATGGGGTGGCCGCGCCGCGCGGGCGGGCGGCGGGCTTACAGGTGGCAGACGCCGTCGACGTAGGCCTTGCGCCAGCGCGTGATGGCCACGCGCTCGAACAGGCCGGCCTGGGCGAAGGGATCGGCGTCGATGAACTGCTGCGCGGCTTCGCGCGTGTCCAGGTCGACCAGGTACAGGCCGCCGCCGGCATCCGTGCCGTCGTCCTGCAGCTTGGCGCCGCAGGCCAGCAGCAGGCCCTTGTTGGCGTCCAGATATTCCAGGTGCGCGGCGCGCTGCTGCTGGCGCACGGCCTGGTGGCCGGGCTTGTCGAAGGTTTCGATGATGTAGGGCATGGCGGCCTCGCCTCAGATGGCCGAGGGATGGCGCGCCAGCGCCGTCACCTGGATGTCCATGTACGGGAACAGCGGCAGCGAGGCCAGCAGGGTGTGCAGCTCGTCGTTGCTTTCCACGTCGAAGATGCTGACGTTGGCGTAGCGGCCGACCACGCGCCACAGGCTCTTCCACTTGCCGTCGCGCTGCAGCTGTTGCGCCAGGGCCTTCTCGTCGGCCTTGAGCTTGTCGGCGCGCTCGGCCGGCATGTCGACGGGCAGATTGACTTGCATTTGAACCATGAACAACATGATGGACTCTCCGGGTTGCGGCCCCGGCGTCGCGGAGCCTGGTCGGGCCGCGCGGCGCGGCCCGGGGTGTCGATAAAGGGCGCGGGCGCAGCGGCCCCGCCCGGGTTCAGTTCGCGAACTTCAGCGGCAGGCCGGTCAGGCGCAGCAGCTCGTCGGGCGTGACGCCGCCGAACAGGTCGGTCACGGTGACGCCGTCGGCGCGGATGTCGAACACCGCCACGTCGGTGTACACGCGTGACACGCAGCGCACGCCGGTCAGCGGGTAGGTGCAAGCCTGCACCAGCTTGCTCTGGCCTTCGCGCGTCAGCAGTTCCATCATGACGAACACGTCCTTGGCGCCGATGGCCAGGTCCATCGCGCCGCCCACCGCGGGAATCGCGTCGGGGGCGCCGGTGTGCCAGTTGGCCAGGTCGCCGTGCTGCGACACCTGGAAGGCGCCCAGCACGCAGATGTCCAGATGGCCGCCGCGCATCATGGCGAAGGAATCGGCATGGTGGAAGAAGGCGCAGCCGGGCAGCTCGGTCACGGGCTGCTTGCCGGCGTTGATCAGGTCGTAGTCCTCTTCGCCCTTGGCCGGCGCCGGGCCCATGCCCAGCATGCCGTTCTCGGTGTGCAGGATGACTTCGCGGTCGGCCGGCAGGTGGTTGGCGACCAGGGTCGGCAGGCCGATGCCCAAGTTCACGTAGGCACCCTCGGGGATGTCGCGGGCGACGCGCGCGGCGATCTCGTCGCGGCTCAGTTTGTTCTGGCTCATTGCTGTTCCTTGGCGGCCGGGGCGGCGTCGATCCGCACCACGCGTTGCACGAAGATACCGGGGGTGACCACGTTCTCGGGATCGAGCTCGCCCAGTTCGACGATCTCGCGCACCTGCGCCACGGCCACGCGCGCCGCGCTGGCCATGATGGGGCCGAAGTTGCGCGCGGTCTTGCGGTACACCAGGTTGCCCCAGCGGTCGCCGCGCTCGGCCTTGATCAGCGCGTAGTCGGCGTGCAGCGGGTATTCCAGCACGTACTGGCGGCCGTTGATTTCGCGGGTTTCCTTGCCCTCGGCCAGCGGCGTGCCATAGCCCGTGGGCGTGAAGAAGGCGCCGATGCCGGCGCCGGCGGCGCGGATGCGCTCGGCCAGGTTGCCCTGCGGCACCAGCTCCAGCTCGATCTTGCCGCTGCGGTACAGGCCGTCGAAGATCTGCGAGTCCACCTGCCGAGGGAACGAGCAGATGATCTTGCGCACGCGGTTCGCGCCCAGCAGCGCGGCCAGGCCGGTGGTGCCGTTGCCGGCGTTGTTGTTGATGATGACCAGGTCCTTGGCGCCCTGTTCGAGCAGCGCGTCGATCAGCTCCATCGGCTGGCCGGCCGTGCCGAAGCCGCCGATCATGACGGTCGCGCCGTCGGGTACGTCCGCCAGGGCGGCCGCCGCGTTGGCAACAAGCTTAGAGATCATGGTGTTCGCTCATAGGTGGCATGTCATAATTTGTTCTTCTATAGAACATTCGTTCTTCTGAAGAACATCGTTTCATGGGGCCGACGCGAGCGTCAAGGCGAGCCGGCACGGCGTCGTCCCCAGGATTTTCATAGGTGGCAGCAGACCGATGGCCGAGCAGGACGCCCAGCAACCCAGCGACAGCTACGTGCAATCCTTCGCGCGCGGGCTGTCCGTGATCCGGGCGTTCGGCCCCGACCGCGCGCAGATGACGCTGTCCGAAGTCGCGGCCGTGACCGGCCTGACGCGCGCCGGCGCGCGCCGCATCCTGCTGACGCTGGAGCACCTGGGCTACGTCACCGTCGAGGACCGCAGGTTCGCGCTCACGCCGCGCATCCTGGAGCTGGGCTACGCCTACCTGTCCGCCACGCCGCTGTGGAACCTGGCGCTGCCGTACATGGAGGAAGTGGCCGAGCAGACGCGCGAGTCCTGTTCCGTGTCGGTGCTGGAAGGCGCCGACGTGGTCTACATCCTGCGCCTGTCCACACACAAGGTCATGACCATCAACCTGGCCGTGGGCAGTCGCCTGCCGGCCTGGGTCACGTCCATGGGCCGCGTGCTGCTGGCCGGCCTGCCCGCAGCCGAACGCGACCGCGTGCTGGCCATGAGCCAGATCCAGGCCTACACGCCGCACACCGTCACCGACGTGGCGGAACTCAGGCGCCTGCTGGACGGCGTGCGCGCCGACGGCTACGCCTGCGTGGCGCAGGAGCTGGAGCCGGGGCTGCAATCGGTGGCCGTGCCCATCGTCGACCGCAGCGGCCGCGTGATCGCGGCCATGAACGTCAGCGGCCACGCCAACCGCTACACGCGCGAGGCGATGCTGGAAGCCTTCCTGCCGCCCCTGCGCCGCGCCGCCGACCAGATCAACCACGCGCTGCTGCGCCGCTAGGCGGCGCGGGCAGGGCGGGTGGCGGAAGGCGGCGGGCATCATGATGGAACTCAGATCGGCGCCACGCCCAGCGTGGTGCCGCCGCACACGTACAGCATCTGTCCGGTGACGAAGCCGTTGTCGGGCGACAGGAAGAACATCGCCGCGCGCGCCACGTCCTCGGGCGTGCCCAGGCGCTTGACCACGATGCTGTTGATGATGCGCTCGGTCTGCGGCGCGCCCGCCGGATTGCTCTTCGTGAACAGGTCCGTGGCGATGGGGCCGGGGCCGATGGCGTTGACCGTGATGCCGTCGCCGCCCAGTTCCATGGCCAGCGTGCGCGTCAGGCCCACCAGCCCGGCCTTGGTGGCCGAATAGACCACGCGGTCGGGCTTGCCCAGCGCCGCGCGCGACGACATGTTGACGATGCGGCCGAAGCCCGCCGCGCGCATGGCCGGCAGCGCCGCCTGCACCAGGATCAGCGCGGTGCGCAGATGCAGGTTGACCACGTAGTCCAGGTCTTCCAGCGTCGCCGTGTCGGCCGTGCCCGGCCGCGTCGCGCCCGCGTTGTTCACCAGCCCCACGATGTCATACGCCGCCGTCACCTCGCGCGCCACTTCCTTCGTGCGCGCCTCGTCGGTCAGGTCGGCCTGGTAAGACACCAGCCCCGCCGGCGGCGCGTCCGGCAGCCGGTAGTCGATGTTCACCACCGCGTGGCCCGCATCCAGCAACATGCGGACAATCGCCGCCCCGATCCCGGCGCTGCCGCCGGTGACAAGGTAAGCCCGTGGTTTGCTCATATCCGCTCCCATATCTTCAGTTCAAAAATCCCGCAAACGCATCACGCCAATCCGCTCGGGCCGTTTGGTACTCCGCAAGAACCAGCCCTTCCAGTCTGAGCCACCCTCCCCAAGCGGGGTCACCACCAGATCCGGCTCCGCCGGTCTGTAGGTGACGCCCCTGGGGGAGCGCGCGAAGCGCGTAGGGGGGGCCTATCCTCCGCAAGAACCGGCCTTTCCATTTCGAGCCACCCTCCCCAAGCGGGGTCACCACCAGATCCGGCTCCGCCGGTCTGTAGGTGACGCCCCCTGGGGGGCGCGCGTAGCGCGTACGGGGGGGCCTAATGTGTGGCGTAGCCCCAAAGCAGGACGGCGGCGATGTGAATCACGCCCACCCACAACATCATGATCACCGTGTAGCCCATCACGTCGCGCAGCTTGAGCTTGGACAGCGCCAGCGCCGGCAGGATCCAGAAGGGCTGCACCAGGTCGTTCCAGGCGTTGCCCAGCATCACGGCCATGGTGGTCTGGTTCAGCGCGCTGCCGATTTCCTTGGCGGCGTCGATCATGAACGGACCCTGGATCACCCAGTGGCCGCCGGCGGACGGCGCGAAGAAGTTGATGACGAAGGAGCTGATCAGGCCCCAGAAGGGCAGCGTCTCGGGCGTGGCCACGTCGACGAAGATCTTCGAAATGGTGGTCACCAGGCCCGAGGCCGCCATGATGGCCATGATGCCGGCGTAGAACGGGTATTGCAGGATGATCCCGGAGATGGTCTTGATGCCCTCGGTCAGCTTGGCCACGTAGGCGGCCGGCGTGCCCAGCAGGATGATGCCCAGGAACAGGATGATGAAGTTGATCAGGTTCAGGTCCAGCGAACCGCCGCCCGTGAAGTGCAGCACCACGTAGCCCACGCCCATCAGGCCGATCAGCAGGCTCAGGATGCGGCTGTTGTTCAGGCGGGTGGCGATGGTGTTCTTTTCCAGCATGTCGTCGGCGCTGCCGGCCTGCGTCGCGTCGCGGTCGATGGCGGGATCCACTTCCACGACCTTGTCGCCCAGCTTGGGATGCAGCCAGGCGTTCAGCAGCGGCAGCGTCACGATGATGACCAGGCTGGTGATCAGCATGGGCACCGAGAAGATGGTCTCGGTCAGCGGGATCACGCCCATCTGGCCGGAAGTCGGATGGCCCGGCGTGGCGACCAGCACGGGGATGCTGGCCGACAGGCCCAGGCCGTACATGGTGAAGCCGCTATAGGCCGCCGCGATGATCAGCGGGTAGTGCACGCCCTTGACCTTCAGCGCCAGCTTCTTGGCGACCACGCCGCCGATCACCAGGCCGAAGCCCCAGTTCAGGTAGCTGCCGATGCCGCCGACCAGCGTGGCGACGATGATGGCGGTGCGCGGCTGGTGCACGTGGCTGACGATGCGGTCCAGCAGGCGGTCGGTCAGCGGCGCGGTGGCCAGCACGTAGCCCATCGCCAGGATCACGGCCATCTGCGTGGTGAAGGCCAGCAGGCTCCAGAAGCCCTTGCCCCAGGCCGTGGTCATGGCCGTCAGGCTCTTGCCCTCGACGCCGATGGCCAGCAGCACGGTGAGCAGCGTCAGCGCGATCGCGAAGACGAAGGGGTCGGGCAGATACTTGCGCATCAGCTCCGTGAAAAAGGACGCCAATTTATTCATGTTGCCTCCAGCAAACTCCGGGTAGGGCGTGGTTCTGTGCGGTTTCCATCGCCGGGCGCATGCGCCTGGCGACGGGACAGCGGTCTTCTTTGTGTGGTCGGGCTCGTGGCCCGGTGGCGGCAGTGGTCGGTGCCCTGCGCCTTATATGTGGATATTCGGTGCGGCCGTGGCGGCTGCGGTCAGCCGCCGCCGGCCTTGCGTTCGAGCCAGGCGGCCAGTTCGGCCAGCGCCTCGCTCTTCTCGCGCAGCACGCGTTCGCGGCGTTCGGGGCTCCAGGCATAGAAGCCCTGGCCGCTCTTGGCGCCCAGCTCGCCGCGCTCGACCTTGCCGCGCAGCAGCTCGGACGGCTCCTGGCGGTTTTCCAGGTCCTGGTACAGATAGCTGGCGATCGCGTGGTGCACGTCGATGCCGTTCATGTCGCGCTGTTCCAGCGGACCCGACAGCGCCAGGCGGATGCCCAGGCTCCACTTGACCACCTCGTCGATGTCCTCGGCGCTGGCCACGCCCTTTTCCAGCAGCGAGATCGCTTCGCGCGCCAGCGCGTGCTGGATGCGGTTGGCGATGAAGCCGGGGATGTCGCGGCGCACCAGCACGGGCCGCTTGCCGACGGCGCGCAGCGCGTCCATCACGGCGGCGACGGTGGCTTCCGAGGTGTCGTCGTTGCGCACCACTTCCACCAGCGGGATCACGTCGGCGGGCGTGAAGAAGTGCGTGCCGACGAAGCGTTCGCGGCGCGTCACGGCGCTGGCCAGGGCGTTGATCGACAGGCCGGAGGTATTGGTGGCGAAGATCGCGCCGGGCGCGCAGATGGCGTCCAGCTTCGCGAAAATGCCGCGCTTGAGTTCCAGGTTTTCCGGCACCGCCTCGATCACCAGATCGCACTCGGCGGCCGCGTCCAGGTCGGGCGACATGCGGATGCGCGCCATCGCCTCGCCCTCGCCGCCGGCGGCGTACACGCCGAGCTGGCGCGCGATGCTGGCGCGGGCCCGGTCCAGCGCCCCGTCCACCGGGTCGATCAGCACGACTTGCGCGCCGCGCGCGGCGAACAGCGCGGCGATGCCGCTGCCCATGCCGCCCGCGCCGACCACGGCCAGATGCTTGAGGGGAGTATTCATGATGGTTCGCTGCCTTGCTGGCGACCGGCTGTGAGGCGGACGCGCGCGGAACCTGGGACTGTCTCTTCCGTGGCGTCTTCCTGTGCGCGCGGCCAGAAAAATCTTTTGTTCTATATACGAACATTTGTGCGTATATAGAATTTCTGTCGAAGATAGTACTAAAAGTGGCGGCAGGTGGACAAATCGGCTTTTTCAAGCGTTCATCAAGTGGACAGTCTGGAGGCAGGATCAGGAGATGCCGAGCGGTCCGCAGATCGTTCTCGCCCGTGGTTGCCGCGACCATGCCGGTCCTTGCCGGCACGTCCAGGCGCGGACCGCAGGCCGTGCAGGCCGGTCAATATTCTTGGAGCGAGCCGCGTGGCTGTGTAAGCTGAGGCGCTTGCGGACCTGGCCGCGCTGGACCCGGCCTGCGCGCGAGCCCGCTTCCGGCTTCGGCCGGATCAGGGCAATACAGAAAGGAGGGCATCATGCATTCCCCACATCAATCCATGCCTTGGCGTTGCGCCATCCTGGCGGCCGCGCTGACGTTCGCGGGCTGCTCCAGTTCGATGGCCAAGCGGCCGCCCACGGCATCGGCGCCAGCTGGCGCCCGCGCCGCGGTCTATCAGGCCATGTTCGCGGACAACGGCTCGGCGATCCAGGGCGGAGCCGCCGCCTTCTGCATCGGCATCGGCGTGGGCTGGAACCTGCGCGATCCGGCCAAGTCCGTGCTGGAGGCGCTGCACGATGAGGCGCGGGTCAAGCCCGCCTCGGCCTGCGATGCCGGCAAGAACGGCGAACGGGTGGTGGACCGCGCCAGCGGCAAGCCGGCGCTGCTGTTCGGCCTGGACCTGATCGACTGCGTGTCGGAATCCGACTGCCGCTTTCGCGGCAGCTATTACGAAGGCAACCTGAGCGCGCAGGGCAATGTGTACCGCGCGCGCCTGGTCAACGGCGCGTGGCAGGCCGCGATGGAATCGCGCGGCCCGGCGTCCTGACGCGGACTCGGCGTCAGGACGCCGCGTGCGCTACCAGCGATAGGTGGCGGTGCCGATGATGCGGCGGGGTTCGCCGTAGAAGCAGCCGTAGGTGCAACTGCCGATGTAGGTCTTGTCGGCCAGGTTGCTGGCGTTCAGCGCGAAGCGCCAGGGTCCGTTGGTATAGCTGACCATGGCGTCCAGCAGCGTGAAGGACGGCACCTCGACCGCCGTGCCATGCGCCATGCCGCGGGTGCTGCCCACATAGCGCAGGCCGGCGCCGACGCGCAGGCCCGGCAGGCCGAAATCGCCGAACCCGTAATCCCCCCAGATCGAGAACTGATTGAAGGGCACCGAATCCAGGCGCCGGCCTTCGGCGTCGGGCTGCAAGGGGCTGGCCTTGAGCGTGCGCGCGTCGGTGTAGGCGTAGGCGGCGATCAGGTTGGCGTTGCGGCCGACGCGGGTGCGCGCTTCCAGCTCCAACCCGCGTGAACGGGCCCTGCCGGCCTGGATCTGGTACGACGTGTCCATGGGGTCCGGCACGGTGAGGTTCTTGCGCGTCAGCTGGTACACGGCGGCCGACAGCATGGTGTCGGAGCCCGCCGGCTGGTAGCGCAGGCCGGCTTCGTATTGCTCGCCTTCGGTGGGCTTGAAGCGGCTGCCCTGGCGGTCCTGGCCGGTGGTCGGCTCGAAGGACTGGCTGTAGCTCAGGAACGGCGCCAGGCCGTTGTCGGCCAGGTAGACCAGGCCGGCGCGGCCGGTGAAGGCCTTGCTCTTCTCGTCTTGCGCGTATTGCTCGCCGGTGAACAGATTGCGCTCGTTGGCGCGCACCCAGTCCTGGCGGCCGCCCAGCAGCACGACCCATTTGTCGGCGATCTTCATCTGGTCCTGGAGATAGATGCCCAGGCGCTTCGTGTCGGATTTTGTTGACGAGTTGATGTTGGGCGTGACGGGTCCCAGCGGGCTGCCATAGACCGGGTCATAGAGATCCAGGTTGTCCAGCGTCTGGAGATAGCGCCGGGTTTCGTGCCTGGGCGTGGAATAGTCCAGCCCGGCCAGCAGCGTGTGTTCGACGATGCCGGTGCGTGCCTGGTATTGCAGCGACGTGTCGGTGGACACGGCCGATGAGCGGTCCACGCGCGGGGAGAAACCGCGGTCCGCGGTGCGACGCCCGTCCGGCATCAGTTGCCAGATATCGGTGGAGCCATAGTCGCTCTTCGCGTTGATGTAGCGCAGGTTGTGCCGCAGCTTCAACTGGCTGGAGAACGCATGCTCGAACAGGTAGCCGACCGAATAGCGCTTCATCTTGAACTCGTCCAATCCGGGTTCGCCGGTGTACCGGTTGCGCGGGATGCGGCCATTGGGGTTCGGCAGCACCGTACCCTGCGCCGGCAGGCCATAGACGTAGACGGTCCGGTCTTGCTGGTACTCGGCCAGCAATGTCAGCGAGGTCGCCTCGTTCGGCTGCCACTTGATGGCCGGCGCGACGTAGGTCCGGTCGTCGGGCACGTGGTCGACGAAGGTATCGCTGTCGCGCCTGAGCGCGGTCAGGCGATAGGACCAGGTGCCGTCCTGATCCAGCGCGCCGCCGAAGTCGGCGGACACCTGCCTGCGCCGGAAGCTGCCCGCTTCCACATTGAGCTCGCGCAGCGGCTCGACGGTCGGACGCTTGCTGACCGTATTGATGACACCGCCCGGCGGCATCGCGCCATACAGCACGGACGAGGCGCCCTTCAGGAACTCGATCCGTTCCAGGCCGTAGGGTTCCTGCCTGCCGTTGTAGATGTTCACGGTGTAAAGCGAGCCGTCGCGGTAGTAGCTGCCCTGGTTCGAGCGAAAACCCCGCAGGAACAGGCTGTCCGTCGTCCGGTCGATGCCCTCGGCGCGACTCACGCCGGCCACATAGCCCAGCGCGTCCTGCATGCTTTGAGACTTCAGCGTTTCGATTTCCTGCGCGCCGATCACGGTGATCGATTGTGGCGTTTCGATGAGGGGGGTGTCGGTCTTGGTGCCGGTGGCGCTAAGGCGTGCCGCATAGCCGGGGAACGGGCCGGCGGCGGTTTCCGCCTGGGCGCCGGTGACGGTCACGGGCTCCAGCAAGGCGGCGTCCTGCGGCGGCGCGGGCTTGAGCGTGTAGCTGCCGTTCGCTTCGCGCGCGGCGCGCAGTCCCTGGCCGCGCAGCAGTTCGGCGAAGCCTTCCGCCACGGTGTAGCTGCCGGACAGCCCGGCGCTGCGCTTGCCCTGCAGCAGGCTGGCGTCCATGGTCAGCTCGACGCCGGCCGCGCTGGCGTAGGCGTTCAGCGCCTGGCTCAGCGGGCCGGCGGCGATCGCGACGCCGCGCCGGCTTTCCGTGGTTTGGGCGAGGACCGCCGCCGGCGTGGCGGCGAGCGCGGCGCCCGCGATCAGCGGCGACGGGCGCAGCTCGCGCTCGCCGTCCATGTGCGCGTGGCTGACGATGATCTCGGGCGCGCAGCGGCACAGCGCCGCATACATGCCTTCGGCCCATTCGCGTTCGCGTTCGGGCGTGGCGCGCGGCGCGCGGGCCTGGCGCAACACCGCCAGCGGCAGCAGCGGATTGGGCTTGGGCGAGGCCGGCAGCACGTCGTCGGTCAGGCCCAGCACCCAGACGCCATCCCAATACCCGCCCTCGGCCTCCAGCAGGCCCAGCACGTCCAGCCGCGCCGACGGGTCGCGCTGCGGCTGGAAGGTGGCCGTCCTGGCCACGCTTTCCAGCAGGCGCACGGCGGCCTGCCCGCCCAGCTTGCCGGCCGCCGGCGCCAGCGCCGAAAAACTGCCCAGCGCCTCGCCCAGCGCGCCCATCACCTGATAGGCCACGCTGTCCAGCGAGGCTTCGCCGGGAAAGCCCAGCGCCGTCAGGGCCGCCTTCATGCGTGGCATCCATACGTCGCAACTGGCCTTGCGGCCGCCTTGCGTCCAGATGTCCATGGCCTGGTTCCAGGCCTGCGCCAATACCGGCGCCATCGAGAGCTGCCTGCGCCATTCCTGCGCGCTGACGCGCTGACGGGCATCGCGCCGCCAGCGCGCGTCGATGGCCGACAGGCGCGAACGCTCGCGCACATCGCCGGCGCAATGGCCGGCCAGCAGCGCGGCGCCCAGCGTCTGCACGCCGCAGCCCTTGCCGTCCGCGCATTCGGCCAGCGCGCGCAGCCAGCCCAGCGCGGCGCGCGCCATCGGCCATTCGTCCAGCGGCCGGCCCACGGCAACGTTGAACGCCAGCGCGGGCGCGCCGTCGCGGCCGGCCAGCGCCTGGCCCAGCACGCGCCGGGCGAATACGGATTCGGCTTCCAGCTGCGGCGAGACGATGGCATAGCGGCCTGCCGGATGGGCCTGCAGTTGCGCCGCGGCCCAGCTCGCGGCGGCGCGCCACTCGCTGCCCTGGTCCGGAGCCTCGAAGCGACGCGGCTGCGCGGGCGCGCGCTGCGCGTCGCGCCACTGGCCAATGTCCGAGCCCTGCGCCGTGAATGCGTGCAGCAGGCGCGCGAAGCGCGGCGAGACGTCGGTGAAGCCGGCCAGCACCAGCCGCTGCGGCGTTGCCAGCCGGCCCTGGCCCAGCGCGTCCAGCACGCGCGCATAGCCCTGGTTCGCATCCTCGGCGTCCAGCTCGGCCAGGGCCGCGCGGTAGCGCAGGCGCCAGCGGGCGAAGCCCTTGTATTCATCGGTGTCCGCGCCCGATGGCACGCGCAGTTCCCACTCGTCCATGAGCAGGTCGGCGTCCATGGCCAGCCGCGCCGCCTGGCGCGCGTCCAGCAGCACGCGCGCGGCCTCCTCGGCGCGGATCGCCTCGGTCCACACCATCTGCGTGGCGAAGCTGTCCAGCCGGTATGCGGGCATGTCGCCGCCCGCGTCGAACGCCAGTTCGTTGGCCGACTCGGCCAGCCAGGCGGACAGGGGCACGATGCGCGGCAACTCGCTGACCTGCCGTTCGGCGCGCAACAGGCCCGCCAGTTCCAGCGTCAGGCGGCGGGCGAGGCGGTTGTTCACGGTCAGCACCAGCGTGCCGGCCGCAGGCAGGCCGCCGATGTCCGGCAATGACAGTTCAGGATAGGAAAGCGGTGCGTCCTGCATGGGCACCCGCCGCGAGCATGGCGCGCGCGGCGGCAAAAGAGGGCCAGGCCGTAGGATACAGCGAGCGCCGCGGCCTGTTTGCGTCCGGGCGTGTCAAAAACCGCAGAGCGCGGCCAGGTTTTCCCAGTGGATCTGCATGTCGGGCGTGGTGTAGCCCCAGAACGCCAGGCCCAGCGTCAGCACCAGCGCCAGGCCGCCCGCGATCCGCCAGCCTCGGCGGATCGGGAGCTTGCTTTCAGGCGGGTGCGGGCTCATATCGGATTCCATGATCGGCCGGAACGGGGATGCGCGTCAGGCGGCGGCGGGCTGCGCCACCGGCTGCTCGCGCACCGGCAGGCACAGCAGCGCGGCCAGCACGGCCAGCACCACGCCCAGCCACCAGACCATATCGTAGTTGCCGGTCTTGGCATAGGCGTAGCCGCCCAGCCAGACGCCGACGAAGCTGCCCAGCTGATGGCCCAGGAACACGATGCCCGACAGGGTGGCCGCATAGCGCAGGCCGTAGATCTGCCCGATCAACCCCTGCGTCAACGGCACCGTGCCCAGCCAGAACAGCCCCATCCAGGCGGCGAACACATACAGCACCCACGACGACAGCGGCAGCCAGAGCAGCAGCAGGATGCCGAAGGCGCGCATGCCGTAGACCACGGCGAGCAGCCGCTTCTTGCTGTACTTGCCGCCCAGCTTGCCGGCATAGAACGAACCCAGCACGTTGAACAGGCCGATCAGCGCAATCGCGGTGGCCCCCTGCGCCGCCGTCAGGCCGCCGTCGGTGACATAGGCCGGCAGGTGCAGCGTGATGAAGGCGGTATGGAAGCCACAGACGAAGTAGCTCCAGAACAGGAAATGGAACGACGGATGCCGCACGGCCTGGCGCACCGCCGAGGCCAGCGATTGATGCGGACCCGCATGGACCTGCGGACGACCGCGCAGGTAATAGGCCAGCGGCGCGGCGCAGGCCACGAACAGGGACAGCACCCACAGCGCGCCCGGCCAGTCCAGGCCGTTGATCAGCACCTGCCCGGTCGGCACCACCGCGAACTGCCCCATCGAGCCGCCGGCGCTGGCGATGCCCATCGCCGTGCTGCGGTAGGCGGGCGGGACCGACCGCGCCACCACGGGCAGGATCACCGGAAAGGTCGTGCCGGCCTGGCCCAGCCCCACCAGCACGCCCGCCGTCAGGTACAGCGTGGTCTCGTCGGTGGCGAAGCGCGTGCCGATCATGCCCAGCATGTACAGCACCGCGCCCAGCGCGATGGTGCGGCCCGAGCCGTAGCGGTCGGCCAGGATGCCCATGAAGATACAGGCGCCGCCCCAGACCAGGTTCTGCAGCGCGAAGGCCATCGAGAACACGTCGCGCCCCCAGCCGTGGGCCAGCCCCATCGGCTGCATGAACAGCCCGAACGTGGCCCGCACGCCCATGGCGAGCAGCACCACCAGCGTGCCCAGGATGAGGGTACGCATGGAAATCTTGTCAATTTGGCTGGACATGAAAGCCGTGTCTCTTATTGAATCGTTATTGATCGTCGAAACGCCGCTCCCCTCCACGGGACGGCGCTGCGCCTGGGGTCAGACCGGCCGGGCGCAAACATGAACATGATAAACAAATGCCGGCGCTGCCCCGGCAATACCCTTGTCGCCGCATCGCCCTTGGCCGGATCGGCGCGGCGCTTCCGTTGTTTTGCGCCGCGCCGGCATGGCCCGGAGCCGCCACGATCCGGCTCCGATTTGGGGCTTGGCCATCCTGCTGATAGACTTGCGTCCGGCTTGAAACGACCGGGCTGCCGGTGACGCGCTTGCGCGGCCCCGGCGACACGCGGCGGACCATAAGGGTGCGCTACACTTTTCCCGGACGTTTCAACGCAGCATCGAGGCCCGGGCGCATGGCGCCAGGCCAGAACCGGTCGCCTCTCGCGCTCGCATCCGTCTCGCCGTAGTTAAATGGATATAACCGGCCCCTCCTAAGGGTCAATTGGTGGTTCGATTCCACCCGGCGAGGCCACTTCCTTCCCCTCCATTCCCCTCCCCCCGCGCCCTTCCGCCGCGCGTGAAAATTGCCCGCGTTCAGCAGGATGAGGGTTATTCCGGGCTACGCTCACGCGCCGTGCGACGGTAGCGTCTCGGGACGCCAATTGTGACGAATCTTTCCGGCGTCAATACGTCCCCATAATTTTTTTCGGCGATGATGGTAATTCGTCTTGCCTACTACTTGAAATTACTGTTTAAATTCGACGCGTAAGCCTCTAATTCATCTGGACTTTTTTTGAAGTGCCTGACGAACGGCGTACGAAACATCTCTATACAGACTGACAAGCCTGCTGAAACCATGGCATTTACCTGGACACGTGCAATTGCGAACGCGATAGCGCCCATGGCGCTGGCGATGTGCGCGCTCCTCCCTCCCGCCGCGCAAGCCGCGAAAAATTCCGATCCTTGCAAGACCAACGCCAAATCGGCGGCCTGCAAGGCGCAACAAGCCAAGAAAGCCCCCGCCCCGTCCGCCAAGTCCGGCGCCGGCAAAGCCGCCGCTGGCAAGGGCGCGTCGCCCAAACAGGCCGCGGGCAAGGCCCCCGCCCCCAAGCAAGCCGCGGGCAAAGGCCCCGCATCCAAGCAGGCCGCAGGCAAGTCGCCCGCGCCCAAGCATGCGGCCGCGCCCAAGCAGCCGGCCGGCAAGAAGGCCGCCGCTCCCAAGGGCGGCAAGCCCGCCGCCGTGGCGCAGAAAGGCACACCCAAGGGAACGCCCAAGGCCAACGCCGCCGGCAAGGGCGGCAAGGGTGGCAAGAACGACAAGCCCAACAAACCCGGCCGTGGCCGGGCGGCGGTCGCCGCGGCGTCCTCGGCCGCCATGCCGCCGCCGGCATCGTCGGTGCGCGCCGAAGCCGCCGCGCTGCGCTCCAGCACCGCCTATGTGCAGGACCTGGAAACCTCCACCGTCCTGTTCGCCAAGAACGAGAACGTGGTGCGCCCGATCGCCTCGATCTCCAAGCTGATGACGGCCGTGGTGGTGGTGGATGCCAACCAGCCCATGAACGAAATGCTGGAGATCACCGATGACGACATCGACGGCCTCAAGCACACGACCTCGCGCCTGCGTGTGGGCACCAGGCTGAGCCGCGGCGACATGCTGCACCTGGCGCTGATGTCTTCCGAGAACCGCGCCGCCAACGCGCTGGGCCGCAACTACCCGGGCGGCCTGCCGGCTTTCGTGGCCGCCATGAACGCCAAGGCGCAGGCGCTGGGCATGCCCAGCACGCGCTTCATCGAGCCCACCGGCCTGTCCAGCGACAACGTGTCCTCGCCGCACGACCTGGCCCGCCTGCTGCGCGCCGCCTCGCAGCGCCCGCTGATCCACCGCTACTCCACCGACACCGAGTACGACGTCGAGATCAACAACCGCACGCAGACCTTCCGCAACACCAATCTGCTGGTGCGCAAGCCCGACTGGGACATCAAGGTCTCCAAGACCGGCTTCATCAACGAGGCCGGCGAGTGCCTGGTCATGCTGGCCCGCATCAACGGCCGCGACCTGGCCATCGTGCTGCTGGACTCGCAAGGCAAGCTCTCGCGCATCGGCGACGCGGTGCGCATCCGCCGCATCGTGCAGAGCGAAGTCGCGCTGGCGCAGGCGCAGCCCGGCGGCTGAGACCGACGCAATCGCCAGATACAGAAAGGGCCCGATCAGATGATCGGGCCCTTTTCCTTTGCGTCGGGTTCAGGCGGCCGCGCGTCGCCGGGTGGGCAGCGGCTGCGCGTCATAGAGCGTGGCGGGCAGGCCCTCCAGCACGGCCTTGGCGTTGAGCGAGCTGATCGGCACCGCCGCGTCCAGCGGAATGCGGCCCTCGGCCTGCAGCAGCTGGTAGCGCAGGCAGCACACGCGCAGGAAGGACGTGAAATTGGCCGCCTGGCCTCGGTATTCGATCAACTCGTCGTAGAGGCGTTCGATGAGCTGCGTGACCCGCATGCCGTCGCGGCCGGCGATTTCCTCCAGCACCTGCCAGAACAGCTGTTCCAGCCGCAGGCTGGTGGCCACGCCGTGCAGGCGCAGCGAACGGGTTTCCGGCGCATAGGACTGCTCGCTGGCGCGGATGAAGATTTCACACATGGGAGCTCCGGATGCGGGGGACGGAACGGCGTGCCATCCAGGCGGGGACGCCTGCCGTCCAATGTACGACGATAGCCGCGGCAGCGGCAAGGCGCTGACGGACCCCGTCCCCGACTCCGGCATCTTGATCTATGTCATGGTCGTCCGTGGCCAGACGGCCGACGATAGGGATATCGACCACACAACGGAGGATCCTATGGACAAGACCATGAAAGCCGCCGTGGCCAGGGCATTCGGCAAGCCGCTGGCCATCGAGGAAGTCGCAGTGCCCCGCCCCGGCGCGGGCGAGCTGCTGGTGAAGATCGAGGCCTGCGGCGTCTGCCATACCGACCTGCACGCCGTGGAAGGCGACTGGCCGGTCAAGCCGAATCCTCCGTTCATTCCCGGCCACGAAGGCGTGGGCCACGTAGTGGCCGTGGGCGCCGGCGTCACCCATGTCAAGGAAGGCGACCGCGTCGGCATCCCGTGGCTGTACTCCGCCTGCGGCCATTGCGAGCATTGCCTGGGCGGCTGGGAAACGCTGTGCGAACAGCAGCAGAACGCCGGCTATTCGGTCAACGGCGGCTTCGCCGAATATGCGCTGGCCGCCGCCGACTATGTGGGCCTGCTGCCCGCCAACATCGGCTTCGTGGAAATCGCGCCCGTGCTGTGCGCCGGCGTCACCGTGTACAAGGGCCTGAAGATGACGGACACGCGCCCGGGCAACTGGGTGGTCATCTCGGGCATCGGCGGGCTGGGCCACATGGCGGTGCAGTATGCCCGCGCCATGGGCCTGAACGTGGCAGCCGTCGACATCGATGACGCCAAGCTGGAGCTGGCCCGCAAGCTGGGCGCCGAGGTGGCCGTCAACGCGCGGACCACGGACCCGGCCGCCTACCTCAAGCGCGAGATCGGCGGCGCCCACGGCGCGCTGATCACCGCCGTCTCGCCCAAGGCCTTCGAGCAGGCGCTGGGCATGGTGCGGCGCGGCGGCACCGTCGCGCTCAACGGCCTGCCGCCCGGCGATTTCCCGCTGTCGATCTTCGACATGGTGCTCAATGGCGTGACCGTGCGCGGATCCATCGTCGGCTCGCGGCTGGACCTGCAGGAATCGCTGCAATTCGCCGCCGAGGGCAAGGTCCGCGCCACGGTCGCGACCGAACGGCTGGAGAACATCAATCACGTGTTCGACCGCATGCGCAGCGGCCAGATCGAGGGCCGCGTGGTGCTGGACTTCGCCTGAGCACGCCCCCCCCGGGCGCGGCACGCGCCGGGTTCGCCAAAAAAGCGGATCCGGGATGACGCGAAACGTCATCCCGGATCCGTCGCACAGGCGCGCCGCACATGGCCCGCGGCGCGTTCAGCTCAATGCGTGATCTTCGTGCCGAGCACGGCCAGGAACTGGGCCAGCCAGGCCGGATGCGCGGGCCAGGCCGGCGCGGTCACCAGGTTGCCGTCGGTATGGGCCTGGTCGATGGCGATCTCGGCATAGGTGCCGCCCGCCAGCCGCACTTCGGGCGCGCAGGCCGGATAGGCCGAGCAGGTGCGTCCCTTCAGGATGCCGGCGGCCGCCAGCAGCTGCGCGCCGTGGCACACGGCCGCGATCGGCTTTTTCGCCTGGTCGAAGGCCCGCACGATATCCAGCACCTTGTCGTTCAGGCGCAGGTATTCCGGCGCGCGGCCGCCGGGGATCACCAGCCCCGCGTAGGACGAGGGCTCGACGCGGTCGAAATCGTAGTTCAGCGCGAAATTGTGGCCGCGCTTCTCGCTGTAGGTCTGCGCGCCTTCGAAATCATGGATCGCGGTGGCGACGGATTCACCGGCCTTCTTGCCCGGGCACACGGCATGCACCGTGTAGCCGACGGCCTGCAGCGTCTGGAACGGCACCATGGTTTCGTAGTCTTCGGCATAGTCGCCGACCAGCATCAGCAAAGTCTTGCTCATTCTCGTCTCCTGGGGGTGGGGGCTGGGCGCCGGCTGCAACGCCGGTTCTTCTGCCTGCAGGCCATTGTGGCCCTGCTCGCGCCGGCGCGGGTGGTATCCCGCTACCACGCGTCGAGCGTCCCCTATTCCAGCGCGACGGTCACGGGCTTGGCGTCCAGCAGGCTGACCAGCACCTTGGGATCGATGCCGACCAGATAGCCGCGGCGGCCGCCGTTGATATAGACCACCGGATAGTCCAGCACCTCGGCCTCGACCCAGACCGGCATGCGCTTGCGCGTACCGAACGGCGAAGTGCCGCCGACCTGATAGCCGGAATGCCGCTGCGCCACGTCGGGATGGCAGGGCGCGACCTTCTTCAGCCCGGCCTGGCGCGCCAGGTTCTTGGTGGAGACTTCGCGGTCGCCGTGCATGACCACGATCAGCGGACGCGCGGCCTCGTCTTCCATCACCAGCGTCTTGACCACTGCGTGCGGGTCCAGCCCCAGCTGGCGCGCTGCCTCGCCCGCGCCGCCATGGTCCACGTAGTCGTAGGTATGTTCCGTGTAGGCCACCTTGTTCTGCTTGAGGAACTGCGTGGCGGGCGTTTCGGAAACGTGGCGGGCTTTGCTCATGGATCGGGACGGGAAAATGGGCGGCGGGCCGTCGCTCAGCCGCGGGGATGGTGGGCCGCGTGCAGCGCCTTCAGGCGCTCGCGCGCGACGTGGGTGTAGATCTGCGTGGTGGAGATGTCGGCATGGCCCAGCAGCATCTGCACCACGCGCAGATCGGCGCCGTGGTTCAGCAGATGCGTGGCGAAGGCGTGCCGCAGCACGTGCGGCGACAGCGGCGCGCGCACGTCGGCCAGCACCGCGTATTTCTTGACGAGCTGCCAGAACGCCTGGCGCGTCATGGCCTCGCCTCGGCCGGTAATGAAGAGCGCGTCGCTGACGCGCCCGGCGGCCAGCTCTGGGCGCGCGCGCGCCAGGTACTGGTCGATCCAGTGCGCCGCCTCGGCGCCCAGCGGCACCAGCCGGTCCTTGCCGCCCTTGCCCAGCACCACGCGCACCACGCCTTCGTTCAGGCTCACGTCCAGCGCGCGCACGCCGACCAGTTCGGAAACGCGCAGGCCGGTGGCGTACAGCGTTTCCAGCATGGCCCGGTCGCGCAGGCCACGGGGCTGTTCCAGGTCGGGGGCGCGCAGCAAGGCATCCACCTGCGCCTCCGACAGGATCTTGGGCATGCGCGGCGCCTGCTTGGCCGCCTCCAGCGTCAGGCAGGGATCGCGCTCGGCGCGATGCTCGCGCAGGGCCCAGGCGTAGAAGCGGCGCAGCGCCGCCAGCCGCCGGTTGGCCGTGGCCGCGCGGGTCTCTTCGTGGCGGAACGCGAACCAGGCTTCGATGTCGGCCTTGCCGGCCTGCGCCAGCGTCTTGGCCGGCCCGGCCGGCAGCGCCTGCCCGCCGGCCGCCTCGCCGTAGCGATCGGCCATCTCGCGCGCGTAGCTTTCCGGGTCTTCCAGCCAGCGCGCGAAGCCGGTCAGGTCGCGCCGGTAGGCCGCCAGCGTATTGGCGGACAGGCCATCCTCCAGCCAGACGGCGTCGATGAAAGCGTCGATGTCGGCCTGGGAAGCGAGCGGCGCGCGGGTCTCTGTCATGAAGGCGGCATGGGATGAAGGCTGGCGCACATTCTACGCATTCAACGCGCGCCCACGCCCGCCGCCGCGACCTGGAGCCAGGCCTCGAACAGCTTGAGCGCCTCCGAGCGCTCGCTGCGCTGCGGATAGCCGAAGAAGTAGCCTTGGCTGACAGTCAGCGATTGCGGCACGGGCAAGGCCAGCGCCCCCTGGTCCAGCGCGGGCTGCGCCAGGAAACGCGGCATCAGGCCCACGCCCAGCCCGGCCTGCACCGCCGCCATCACCATCGTGAACAGTTCGTAGCGCGGCCCGCCCGCCGCCTGCGGACCATACAGGTATTGATTGGCCGCGTACCACTGGCGCCAGGCGTCCGGCCGCGAACTCAGGTGCAGGTGCGTCAGGCCGGCCAGCGCCTCGGCGCCTCGGCCGGTGATGCGCGCGGCCAGCTCGGGGGCGCACACCGGCACCAGCTCGCGCTCGGGGAACAACAGCGCGCCCTGGGTGCCCGGCCACAGGCCGTCGCCGTGATACAGCGCGCCATCGAAAGGCTGGTCCTTGAACTGGAAGGGCAGCGTGCGCACCGACAGGCTGACGGTGATGTCCGGATGGACGCGCTGAAAATCGGGCAGCCGGGGAATCAGCCAGGTGGTCGCCAGCGTGGGCACCACCGCGATATGGATGCTGCGGCCCATGCCGGTGCGGCTGACCAGGCCGAAGGTGTCCTTCTCGATCTGGTCCAGATGGTGACGGATCCGCCCGGCGTACTCGGCGCCGTGTTCCGTCAGCGCGATGCGGCGCCGCACCCGGGTGAACAGCTGCACGCCCAGCCGCGCTTCCAGGCTGGCGACCTGCCGGTAGACGGCGCTATGGGTCAGGGACAGTTCCTCGGCCGCGCGGGAAAAACTGCCCAGCCGGGCCGAGGCCTCGAAAGCCTGCAACGCGCTCAGATTGGGAATGCCGTTTCTCATGGCGGACAGAACCCCGAATGGCCGGCCTCGACGTGCCGGGGGATCAATAGATTGTGCAATTTTATCAATTGCATTGTGCGCTGATGGCACATATGCTCAGTCATCTCATTCTCGGCTCATCGCGACGATACCCCTATGGCCCAGCAAGAATCCCGTCTCGGCGGTCACATCCTGGTAGACCAGCTGGTCGCCCAGGGCGTCAAACACGTTTTCTGCGTGCCGGGTGAAAGCTACCTGGCGGTGCTGGACGGCCTGCATGACGCCGACATCCAGGTCACGGTCTGCCGCCAGGAAGGCGGCGCCGCGATGATGGCCGACGCGCACGGCAAGCTGACCGGCGAACCCGGCATCTGCATGGTCACGCGCGGCCCGGGCGCCTCGAACGCGCTGGCAGGCGTGCATATCGCCAAGCAGGACTCCACTCCGCTGATCCTGTTCGTGGGCCAGATCGAGCGCGGCATGCGCGAGCGCGAGGCCTTCCAGGAAATGGATTACCGCGCCGTGTTCGGCACCCAGGCCAAATGGGTCACCGAGATCGACCAGGTCGAGCGCATTCCCGAGCTGGTCTCGCGCGCCTTCCACATCGCCACCTCGGGCCGCCCCGGCCCCGTGGTGATCGCGCTGCCCGAGGACATGCTGGTCGAGGCCGCCGCCGTGGCCGACGCGCCGCGCTTCGCGCCCATCGACGCCGCGCCCTCGGCCGGCCAGCTGGCCGACCTGGAACAACTGCTGGCCAACGCCGCCCGGCCCGTCGCCATCCTTGGCGGCAGCCGCTGGAGCGAACAGGCCGTGCAGCAGTTCGCCGCCTTCGCCGAGCGCCATGCGCTGCCGACCTCGGTGTCATTCCGGCGCCAGATGCTGTTCCCTGCCGACCACCCCTGCTACATCGGCGACGTGGGCCTGGGCATCAACCCGGCGCTGCTCAAGCGCGTGGCCGACGCCGACCTGATCCTGCTGGTCGGCGGCCGCATGTCCGAAAACCCCAGCCAGGCCTACACCCTGCTGGACATCCCGGTGCCGCGCCAGAAGCTGGTCCATGTGCATCCCGACAGCGCCGAACTGGCGCGCGTGTACCGCCCCACGCTGGCGATCAACACCTCGCCCGCCGCCTTCGCCGAGGCGCTGGCCGGCCTGAAGGCGCCTGCCGCCCCCTCCTGGGCCGACGACACCCGCGCCATGCGCGAGTCGTACCTGAAATGGAGCGACCCCGCCGCCATCCGCACGCCCGGCGCGCTGCAGATGGGCGAGGTCATGGCCTACCTGCAAAAGACGCTGCCGGCCGATGCCATCATGACCAATGGCGCCGGCAACTACGCCACCTGGCTGCACCGCTTCCATCGCTTTACCCGCTACGGCACGCAGCTCGCCCCGACCTCGGGCTCGATGGGCTATGGCCTGCCCGCGGCGGTGGGCGCCAAGCGCGTGCATCCCGACAAGACCGTGGTCTGCTTCGCCGGCGACGGCTGCTTCCTGATGCACGGCCAGGAATTCGCCACCGCCGTGCAGTACGACCTGCCCATCATCGTGGTGCTGGTCGACAACGGCATGTACGGCACCATCCGCATGCACCAGGAAAAGCACTATCCCGGCCGCGTTTCCGCCACCGCGCTCAAGAACCCCGACTTCGCCGACTACGCGCGCGCCTTCGGCGGCCATGGCGAGCGGGTGGAAAGCAGCGAGCAGTTCGGCCCGGCCTTCGAGCGCGCGCTGGCCAGCGGCAAGCCGGCCATCCTGCATTGCCTGATCGATCCGGAGACCATTTCCCCGTCGACCACGCTGGCCAGGATCCGCGACGCCGCCCTGCAGGCCAAGTCCTAGCGCCGTCAGGCGTTGCGGCGCGGCCCCCGCGCGGGGCCGCGCAAACCCGACTTGCCGCCCGAATTATTTTAGGTTTAAACTTTTCAGCATTCCGATTCCGAATACGGAAATCCATCACGGAGACCCAGCATGTCCTCGAATCCCTCGTTTCACTGGCAAGATCCCCTGTTGCTGGACCAGCAGCTGACCGAAGAAGAACGCATGGTGCGCGACGCCGCCCAGGCCTACGCGCAGGACAAGCTGGCCCCGCGCGTGCTGAACGCGTTCCGCAACGAGCAGACCGATCCGGCGATCTTCTCCGAAATGGGCGAACTGGGCCTGCTGGGCGCGACCATCCCCGCCGAATACGGCGGCGCCGGCCTGAACTACGTCAGCTACGGCCTGATTGCCCGTGAAGTCGAGCGCGTGGATTCCGGCTACCGCTCCATGATGAGCGTGCAGTCCTCGCTGGTGATGGTGCCCATCAACGAATTCGGCAGCGAAGCGCAAAAACAGAAGTACCTGCCCAAGCTGGCCCGCGGCGAGTGGATCGGCTGCTTCGGCCTGACCGAACCCAATCACGGTTCCGACCCCGGCGGCATGGAAACGCGCGCGGTCAAGACCGCCGACGGCTACAAGCTGACCGGCAACAAGATGTGGATCACCAACTCCCCCATCGCCGACGTGTTCGTGGTTTGGGCCAAGTGCGTGGGCGGCGACTTCGACGGCAAGATTCGCGGCTTCATCCTCGACAAGGGCATGAAGGGCCTGTCGGCCCCGGCCATTCACGGCAAGGTCGGCCTGCGCGCCTCGATCACCGGCGAAATCGTCATGGACGAAGTGGAAGTGTCGGCCGAGCAGATGATGCCCGGCGTGGCCGGCCTGAAGGGCCCCTTCACCTGCCTGAATTCGGCCCGCTACGGCATCGCCTGGGGCGCTGTCGGCGCCGCCGAAGCCTGCTGGCACACCGCCCGCCAATACACGCTGGACCGCAAGCAGTTCGGCCGCCCGCTGGCCGCCAACCAGCTGATCCAGAAGAAGCTGGCCGACATGCAGACCGAGATCACGCTGGCGCTGCAAGGCTGCCTGCGCCTGGGCCGCATGAAGGACGAGGGCTCGGCCGCGGTGGAAATCACTTCCATCATGAAGCGCAACTCCTGCGGCAAGGCCCTGGACATCGCTCGCCTGGCGCGCGACATGCTGGGCGGCAACGGCATCTCCGACGAGTTCGGCGTGGCCCGCCACCTGGTCAACCTGGAAGTGGTCAACACCTACGAAGGCACCCACGACGTGCACGCCCTGATCCTGGGCCGCGCGCAGACGGGCATCCAGGCGTTCTATTGATCCGCCCTGCCCTCGAAGAAAACCGGCCCTCGGGCCGGTTTTTTTTCGCCTGGCATTCGCCGTATCCGCGAAAGCCCGCATGGCGGCGGTACGGCCCGCGCCGTACGCTGTAGGCATATTGGCCTGGCACTTTCCCTGGCGTTTGCGCCCCCCTTTTGCGTGTCCGACCCCGGCTTTTTTCGACCGACCAGGAGTCGCGCATGCAAGGCAACCCATCCCAGCGCCTGATGGCGTGCATCGCCATGGCATTCATCGGCCATGGCGCCCACGCCGCCACCACCCTCACCATGGCCACCGAGTACCCGGCCACATCCATGCCCGGACAAGGCGTGTCCACCTTCGCCGAGCTGGTGCGGGCCAGGAGCGGCGGCGAGGTGATCATCGAGGCCAGCTATGACGCCGCCAAGGGCATCAAGTCGGGCGACATGATCGCCGCCGTGCAAGCACGCAAGATCGACGCGGGCGATGCCTTCGCCGGCGCGCTGGCGGAAAAGTACCCGCTGTTCGGCGTGTCTTCGCTGCCCTTCCTGGCCGACTCGCTGGCCAAGGCGCGCAACCTCAACAAGGCCGCGCGGCCGGCCTATGAAAAGCTGCTGGCCGAACACGGCCAGAAGCTGCTCTACACCACGCCGTGGCCGGCCTCGGGCATCTGGTCCAAGCGCAGGATCGACAGCCTGGCCGCGCTCAAGTCATTGAGTATCCGCACCTACGACGCCACCTCGCAGGACGTGCTGCGCAAGGCGGGCGCGCAGGCGCAGAACATTTCCTTCGCCGACGCCATGCCGCGCATCGCCTCGGGCGAGGTCAACGCCGTGCTGTCCTCGGGCGACGGCGGCGCCGGCCGCAAGCTGTGGGAATACCTGCCCCACTTCGCCGAGATCAACTACGCCATGCCGGTGTCGGTGGCGACGATGAACCTGCAGGCCTACCAGTCGCTGGACGCCCGCGCTCGCCGCGCCATCGACCAGGCCGCCGCGCAGACGGAAAGCGAGCAGTGGAAACGCATCGACGGCCGGCTGCAGCAGAACTACGCCAACATGCGCAAGAACGGCGTGGCCATCAATGCCAAGGTGCCGGCGTCCGTGCGCAAGGCGCTGAAAGACGCGGCAGCGGACGCTGTATCCGCTTGGAAGACGGCCGCCGGTCCTGACGCCGCGGCCATCCTCAAGCAGGCCGGCAAGCGCTAGCAGCCGCCAGCCAGGCGTCCGTTCAGGCGTTGCCGGACAGGTCGAACAAGCTGGTCGCGTCCAGTTCCAGCACGGCTTCGTCGTGCTGGTTGAACACAGTCCAGGCCCAGGTGATGATGCCCAGGTCTGGACGCGAGGAAGACTTGCGCGCGCCCTGCACCCTGGCGTCCAGCCGCAGCTGGTCGCCGGGGCGCACCGGCACGCGCCAGCGCACCTCGCCCAGGCCGGGCGAGCCGAAGGACTCCGAATCGTG
This sequence comes from Achromobacter sp. Marseille-Q0513, assembly GCF_018195695.1. Classification (NCBI taxonomy): domain Bacteria; kingdom Pseudomonadati; phylum Pseudomonadota; class Betaproteobacteria; order Burkholderiales; family Alcaligenaceae; genus Achromobacter; species Achromobacter sp. Marseille-Q0513. The sequence goes on from NZ_JAGTJY010000042.1 coordinate 28,881, forward strand.
CAGCGCCGCATCCACCGCCATGCGCATGGCCAGCGCGCAGGTATGCCAGCCGCTGGCGATCAGCCCGCCCCAGCGCCCCTCGGCCGCGCGCTTGAGATCCGTGTGGAACCACTGCGGATCGAACTTGCGGGCGAACTCCAGGATCTCGGCCTCCGTCACGGTGACGGGCCCGGCCTTGATCAGCATGCCGTCCTTGAACTCGGCGAACTTCATGATGCGCTTCCCCCTTTCTTGATTTGAATCGAGCGTCTCAGATTAGCGCTTCGATCAAGAACGGTCCACGGCGCTTCAGTCCCGCGCGCAGCGCATCGGCAAAGCCCTCGATGGTATCCACGCTGACCGCGTCCACGCCCATGCCGCGCGCCAGCGGCACCCATTCCAGGTGAGGCTCCTGCAGGTCCAGCATGCGGCGCGCATTGCGGCCAGGTTCCAGCACGCCCACGTTCTTCATTTCGCCGTGCAGCGTGGCGTAGGAGCGATTGGCCAGGATGATGGTCAGGCAATCCAGGTTCTCTCGCGCCTGGGTCCACAGCGCCTGCAGCGTGTACATGCCGCTACCGTCGGCCTGCAGCGTGACCACCTTGCGGTCCGGGCACGCGACCGCCGCGCCGGTGGCCAGCGGCAGGCCGATGCCGATGGCGCCGCCGGTAAGCATGAGCCAGTCGTGCGGCGCGCTGCTGACGCTGTACAGCGGGAATTCGCGTCCCTGGGTGATGGACTCATCGCACACGATGGCCTGCTCGGGCAAGGTATGCGCGACCAGGATGTTGACGGCGGCGCCGGTAAGCTTGCCGCTGGCGGGCACCTCGTAGGTCGGAGCCGGCGCGGCCAGGCGCGGCGCGTCGTCGGCGATGCCCAGCTCATCGGCCAGCCATTCCAGCGCCTGCGTCAGATCCTGTTCCTGCGTGGCCAGCACGACCTGTGCGCAATCGGGCGGCGCCAGCAGGCTGGGCTTGCCCGGATAGGCGAAGAAGCCCACCGGCGCCCGCGCGCCGGCCAGCACCAGGCGCCGCGCGTCCTTGAGCTTGGCCACGGCCAGATCGATCGGATAGGGCAGCCGGTCCACCGGCGTGCGCGTGCGACCGCGCTCGATGCGGCGATTGGAGGTTTCGGAGATCAGGCGCACGCCGGTGGCGCGGGCGATCCGGCCCGCTGCTTCCAGCGCGCGACCGCGCAGCGCGGCGCCGCCCAGCATCAGCACGGTGTTCTCACCGCTGCGGATGGCATCGGCGGCCGCGCGCACGGCCTCGGCCGAGGTCCGCGGCGCGGCTTCGCGCGCCGCGATCACGGGCGCCGGCGCGCCCGCCGGCAGGTCCGTCCAGGCGGCGTCGGCCGGCAGGATCAGCGTGGCGATATTGCCGGGCTCGCGTCGCGCGACGGCGACGGCCTCTGCCGCGTCGGCCGAGATCGCGCCAGCGGTGAGCGTGCGCCGCACCCAATGCGACATGGGCCGCGCCACGCCCTCGACATCACTGGTCAGCGGCGCGTCGTACTGCACATGATAGGTGGCATGATCACCCACGATATTGACCATGGGCGTGCGCGCGCGCTTGGCGTTGTGCAGGTTGGCCAGGCCATTGCCCAGGCCCGGCCCCAGGTGCAGCAACGTGGCGGCGGGCTTGTCGGCCATGCGCGCATAACCGTCGGCAGCGCCGGTCACGACGCCTTCGAACAGGCCCAGCACGCAGCGCATGTCCGGCTTGCGATCCAACGCCGCCACAAAGTGCATCTCGGACGTGCCCGGATTGGCAAAGCAGACGTCCACATCGTTGGCAAGAAGGGTATCGCAAAGACTGTCAGCGCCGTTCATCGTGTTTCCCTGGTTGTTATATCGAGTGCGGGCCGGCGGCTGCGCGCGAGGGCCCGACAGGCATGATAGGTAGGGTAACGCAAACCTGGTGGGGCCATCTGCGCGGCTGCTCATGGAACCATTTCACACGTTCCGGCCATCGGAATTTATGCCGTCGGCACCGTCGCGCCATGCCGGATGCCAACAGGCAGGCACAAAAGGAAAACGGCCCGCGATCGCGGGCCGTTCTGGGCCATCAGGCCATGCTCAGCGGATCAACGGATCGGCCACGGATACATGGCGCCGCCCTTGCTCCACAGCGCATTGGTGCCGCGTTGCAGGTTCAGCTTGCTGTCCTTGCCCACGTTGCGCTCGAACACTTCGGAGTAGTTGCCCACCGCCTTGATGGCGTTGTAGGCCCACTTCTCGTCCAGTCCCATGTTCTTGCCGGCGCCCGGCGTCACGCCCAGGATGCGCGCGACGTTGGGATTGTTGCTCTTGAGCATTTCATCCACATTCTTCTGCGTGATGCCGTATTCCTCGGCCTCCAGCAGCGCGAACAGCGTCCAGCGCACGATGCCCAGCCAGTTCTCGTCGCCCTGGCGCACCATGGGGCCCAGCGGTTCCTTCGAGAAGCGTTCAGGCAGGATCTCGTAGTCGTCCGGCTTGGCGACCTGCGTGGCGCGCACGGCGGCCAGTTGCGAAGCGTCGTCGGTGAAGGCGTCGCAACGGCCCGACTCGAAGGCGCGCACGACCTCGGTGACCTTGTCGATCACCACCGGCTTGAATTCGATCTTGTTGGCGCGGAACCAGTCAGCCAGGTTGAGTTCGGTGGTCGTGCCCGGCTGCACGCAGACCGTGGCGCCGTTGAGTTCCTTGGCGCTCTTGACGCCCAGCTTCTTGTTCACCAGGATGCCCTGGCCGTCATAGAAGCTGACCGCCACGGCCGACAGGCCCAGCGAGGTGTCGCGGGTCTGCGTCAGCGTCACGGTGCGCAGCAGCACATCGACTTCGCCCGACTGCAGGGCGGTGAAGCGTTGCTGCGTCGACAGCGCGGTGCCCTTGAACTTGGTCGGATCGCCGAACACCGCCGCCGCCACCGCGCGGCAGATGTCCACGTCCATGCCTTCCCACTCGCCCTTGCTGTTGGTGGCGGAGAAGCCCGACACGCCGTCGGTCAGGCCGCACTGCACGAAACCCTTTTTCTTGACCGCATCCAGCGTGGGGCCGGCAACCGCCGCCTGGGACGCGCAGGCCAGGGCGAGAGCGCCGGCCGCCAACGAGAAGAACTGCTTCATATTGTTGTCTCTCCAGAATGCGCGCGCGGCAGCCTCGTAGACTGCCCCGCGCATTGAAATCCAGGTCCAGGATTGCGGACCGGTCGCCAGATTACGCCATGTCCATGGCGTGAACAACGGAACCGGGCCTAGAGAAAACCCGATGCCCGCACCGCCGGGCGGCGCCGTCGCGGTCCGGTGATCGAACTTTTTAAGGCCTGCGACAAGCCAGGACTGCCGGACCCGCGTGCCATACTTTTTTTACGCGCCGACCCGCCCGGGAACAGGCAAGAACCAAGCAAAAACACGGGCGGCGCATCAAGAGCCAGCACGTCAAGGAGGAGACAGATCGATGGCACACACAAGCAAGCCACAGCCCCGCCGCGCCTTGGCGCCGGACCGCCGTTCACTGATCAAGGCGCTGCTTTGCGCCGCCGCGGTTGCCGCCGGCGCGGGCGCCAAGGCCGCCCCTGCCCCCGCTGCGGGCGACTGGCCGGTCCGCCCCATCAGGATCATCGTGCCCTACACGCCCGGCGGCTCCACCGATATGGTGACCCGCATCGTGACGGAGAAGCTCGGCCCCAGACTGGGGCAGACCATCATCGTCGAGAACCGTCCCGGCGCCAACGGCAGCCTGGGCGCGGCAGTCGCCGCCAAGGCCGAGCCGGATGGCTATACCTTCCTCAGTATGCTGCCCGCGCACATCATCAACTTCCACCTGTACAAGCTGGGGTACAAGCCGGAAGACCTGACGCCGGTGACGCAGATGGCCGAGCTGCCGCTGTTCCTGTTCGTATCCCGGGACCTGCCGGTCAACAGCCTGGCGGAGCTGGTCGCCTACGGCCGCCAGCATCCGAACCAGCTCACCTATGCCTCCAGCGGCAACGGATCCAGCGCTCACCTGACCGGCGCCGACTTCGCGCTGCGCAACAAATTGGCGATGACCCATGTCGCCTACAAAGGCAGCGCCCCCATCCTGACGGATCTGCTGGGCGGCCGCGTGTCGATGGTGTTCGATCCCATCCTGGTGCCCATGCAGTACGTCAAGCAAGGCAGGCTCAAGGCGCTGGCCTTCACCGGCAAAGCACGCTGGCCCACGGAGCCGGACATCCCCACCATGGAAGAAGCCGGCATGCCGGGTTTCGTCACCGGTTCCTGGGCAGGCCTGATGGCGCCTGCCGGCACGCCGCAGGCCATCATCGCGCGGATGGCGCGAGAAATCAGCGAGATCGTCCGTGAACCCGATGTCAGGCAGAAATTCCTGGATGCCGGCTTCCTGCCCGCCGAAAGCTCGCCGGAACAGTTCGCGGCGCTGATGCGGCAGGACTCCGATCGTTACGCCGACATCATCAGACAGGCCCGCATCAGCCTGAATTGAATTCCGTGAAGGGAGTGCGTCATGATCGACAAATTCATGAACAGTCCGGAAGCCGCCGTGGCGGATGTGCATGACGGCGCCACGGTGCTGATCGGCGGGTTCGGCGGCGCGGGCATGCCCACCGAGCTGATTCATGCGCTGCTCGACCAGGGCGCGCACGGACTGACCGTGGTCAGCAACAACGCCGGCAACCGCGACACCGGCCTGGCCGCACTGATCAAGGCCGGCCGCGTGCGCAAGGTCATCTGCTCCTTTCCCAAGGCCTCGCATTCCTGGGTATTCGACGAGTTCTACCGCGAAGGCCGCATCGAGCTGGAGTGCGTTCCGCAAGGCACCATCGCGGAACGCCTGCGCGCCGCGGGCGCCGGCCTGGGCGGCTTTTTCACGCCGACCGCTTACGGCACCGAACTTGCCGAAGGCAAGGAAACCCGCATCATCGACGGACGCGGACACGTATTCGAGACCCCGCTGCGCGGCGACTTCGCGCTGGTCAAGGCGGACCGGGCCGACCGCTGGGGCAACCTGACCTACAACAAGAGCGCACGCAATTTCGGCCCCGTCATGTGCATGGCGGCGCGCATCACCATTGCACAGGTCCGCGCCCGCGCCGCGCTCGGCGAACTGTCGCCCGAAGCCATCGTGACTCCCGGCATCTTCGTCCAGCGGGTGGCGCAGGTAACGGAAAGCGCTTTCTCCAGCTGATGCATCGTTCAATAGGAGCCCGCATGTACCGCCCTCTCACCCGCGACGCCATGGCGCGCCGGCTGGCGCAGGACATCCCCGACGGCAGCTACGTCAACCTGGGCATCGGCATGCCCGTGCTGGTCGCCGCGCACCTGCCGCCGGACCGTGAAATCGTGCTCCACAGCGAGAACGGCATCCTCGGCATGGGCCCGCCGCCGGCCGAGGCCGACATCGACCTGGACCTGATCAATGCCGGCAAGGCGCCCGTCACACTGCTGCCTGGCGGCGCCTACTTCCATCATGCCGACTCCTTCGCCATGATGCGTGGCGGCCATCTGGACATCTGCATCATGGGTGGCATGCAGGTCGCCGCCAACGGCGACCTGGCCAACTGGTCGCTCAAGCGGCCAGGAGAAGCGCCCGCCGTGGGCGGCGCCATGGATCTCGCGGTCGGCGCCCGGCGCGTGTTCATCATGATGGAACACAACAGCAAAGACGGCGCGCCCAAGCTGCTGCAGCACTGCACGCTGCCGCTGACGGGCGCCGGCGTGGTCAGCCGTGTCTATACGGATCTGGCGGTCATCGACGTCACGCCCGACGGTCTGCGGGTACGGGATATGATCGACGGACTGACGCTGGAGGAGTTGCAGCGGCGCACCGAAGCGCCGCTGCAGATCACCTGATGCTACCCAACTCGCCGCCTCCCGGCTACGCCGCGCCGCTGGCCGCCGAAGACCATCCTGATCTGCTGCGCGGGGACCCCGACTACATGCTCACGCTGGCCCGGGGGTTGCACGTAATCCGCGCTTTCGGCACGCGCCTCCATCCGCAGACAGCCGCCGAGCTGAGCCGTCGCGCCTGCTTGCCGCGCGCGGTGGTGCAGCGTTGCCTGCATACGCTGATATTGCTGGGCATTGCCGAAAAACAGGGCAGGCTATACGTGCTGACGCCGCGCATCCTCGGACTGGGCTACGCATATTTCTCATCCACACCACTGGTCTCACTGGCACAACCGGTACTGGAAGAGCTGAGCGCGACCATCAACGAAACCTGTGCGCTGGCCATCATGGAAGGCCATGAAATGCTGTACCTAGCGCGCTCTGAGGTGCACAGGCTGTTGGCCACTTCCATGGGACTAGGCAGCAGGTTGCCGGCCTATTGCACCTCGATCGGCCGCGCGTTGCTGGCACAGTTATCGGAGCCGGCGCTGGCGCGCTATTTCGCCGCAGTGGACTTGCGCCGCCATACTGAATTCACGCTGGTCGATGAAACGCAGTTACGCGCCGAACTGGCACGCAGCGCTGAACAGGGCTACGCCATGGTGGACCAGGAATTGGTATTGAATGTGCGGGCGATATCGGTGCCGTTACGATCGGCCAGCGGGCAAGTTTGCGGCGCCGTGAACGTCAGCGTGCTAGCCGATCGCGTGCCGATGCGCCGGCTGAGCGAGGACTTCCTGCCGCCCTTGCGGCAGGCGGTGGAACGGATCCGTGAGTTCTTGGCTGCCTAGGCAAGGCGCGGCGCAGATCCCGCCCGGCGTTGCTGCAGGCGAGTTTGTTTGAGTCCTTGCGCCGGTAGCTGGCGCTGGAGAATCTCTGCAACCCGTGGCGCTTTGGCGCCCGCATCCTCGATGGTCAGGCAGCCCACATTCTCTATCGTCCACGTCTAAAGCAAAGGCCCCGCGGCGCGAGCCGCGGGGCCTTCTTGTATTCATGTCAGGTGCGTGCCATGGCAGGTACATCCTGGCCCGGCACTGGCCAGGCGGCCGGCGCACAGCCCGTCCGCCCTTAAGGCGTCCCGGCATTTGCGTACCCGCAAAAACAAAACCCCGCAGCGGTGAGCTGCGGGGTTCTGAGCAATAAAAGCCTGACGATGACCTACTTTCACAGACG
>NZ_JAGTJY010000430.1:0-670 GCF_018195695.1 Achromobacter sp. Marseille-Q0513
TTTGCATGAAGGCAGAGAAATCCACGCTGTCCAGCTGGTCCAGCGTGATCCGGCCGAGTTTCACCAGGCATTCCTTGCGCACCCAGAGCCGCAGGAAGGCCAGTGCGGCGGGCGTGATGGGGGCGTCGGCGTCCGCACCGGATGCGGAGATGGACTGGAGCCGCTTGCGCTCCGCCGCGGCGAGCGCGAAGTCCAGGTCGGAATGATCCGGCTGCGACGCGTTCCATCGTTCCAGGTCGATGCCGACGGGCCGGTCGCCGCAGGCTGCTGCGACGACGCCCTTTGCGTGGCTCAGGCTGACATGCAGCCAGGGATGATCGGGCAGGGTGGGGCGGCCATGCGGACCGCCGCAGGTGTCGCAGCGCTGCCGCAGGATGATTGTCCCGGGCGGCGCGCCGATGATCGAGGCGGCCATGGCGCGCGCGAGCCGGTGCGCGGCGATGAAGTCGCGCCGGTCCGCGTCGTGCGCGAAGGCGTTCGCCCGCTGGCGTTCCTCCGGCGTCAAGGGGATGTCCTGGGCCGCGAGCGCGTCCAGGACGGACCGCGTGGCGCCCCATCCCAGGACGCCGCGCCAGGCGCGTGGCGGCTTGCCCATGCTGTCGGACATGGTCAGCGCGATCCCGTTTCGTGCGCGGGCGGGCGCGTCATGCCGCCGCCGCCGGCTGTGCCT
>NZ_JAGTJY010000431.1:0-669 GCF_018195695.1 Achromobacter sp. Marseille-Q0513
GAATGACGCTTGCCAGCTCGGGTGCGTGCGCGAGCGCGGGGCCGCGCAGTTCACGCAGATCGGCGCCGTAGCGTTCCAGCCGCTCGCGCAGGCGATCCGCCTGGCGCGCGTCGGCGGCGTCCGAGGTGCCGGCGATGGCATTGCATACGCTGGCGTAGCGGTGCAAGGCGTGGCACAGGTGGGCGCCGGCATTGCGTCCCTGCCAGCGCGGCGCGTTCGATTCGAGCAGGTCGGCGGCGGCGACCAGGGCGATGAAACTGTCCTCGGCACGGTCGAGCAGGTAATACAGCTGCCGCGCGCGGGTGCGGCGCGAGGGACGCGCGCCTTGCACTTCGCCGATGCGGCTACGCGCCGCCTCCAGCGCGGCCCGCAGCGCGGCGCGTTGAGAGCGGGACACGGCGCTCCATGCCGGCGCGCCAGTCTCGGGGCGCAGGCCGGAATACATGCCCGCCAGCGCGTCGGCGAAATCGGCCAGCCCGCGATAGCAATGGGCCACGGCCAGCGTGGCGTCCTTCCAGGGACGGCGGCGCCACACCAGCGCCGTCATCAGGATCGCCCACGATGCGCCCGCGACGAAGAACAGCGCGTAGCGCAGGCTCTCGACCAGCGTGGGCGCGGGCAGCTCGGCTGCCACCACGAATCCGGCCGACAGCAGCGTGCCGATGATGG
>NZ_JAGTJY010000432.1:0-659 GCF_018195695.1 Achromobacter sp. Marseille-Q0513
CATGGATCCTGAGCAAGCCGTCTATGGCCCCCCTGGCAGGCACGTCATCGGCAGCGCGACGGACATGGCAGGCTACTACGACGAAGAGTCGTTCGACATCGTGGTGTCCAACGGCGTGATCGGCTGGGGCTTGAACGAGCGGAGCGGATTCGAGCAGATGATGGAGCAGTGCCATCGGGTGCTCAAACCAGGTGGGCTATTGATTCTCGGGTACAACGATACGCCGGAGCGGAAACCTTATCCGGTGGATATTGATCATGCCGGCTTGTTCGAGCCTGTGGTGCCGTCGATTCGGGGGATCACGCACTTCGAGCATCCGATGAACGACAGCTACGCGCATGTGTTTGTTTTTGGCCGGAAGCGGAAAGTGGTGGCACAGACGGCTTGACGCTTCTGTGCGGAGAAAACATGACGCCGGCCTTGTGCCGGCGTCATGTTTTTGGCGCCATCGATCTCTTCAGGCTGGCCCAGGCAAACAACATTGCAGTACCGCCGCCAGGGTCGCCTTCACCTTGCCCACGCGTAACCGCAACGGTCGCGTCATTCTGAAATCAGGCGGCGCCTCGCGCGCGTCCACTCCATTTCTCTCTCATCCCATTCATATCAAGCGCACCGCTGATTAGCCTCTTGCGATCAGGACCGCAACGGCCCTGACGGCT
>NZ_JAGTJY010000433.1:0-657 GCF_018195695.1 Achromobacter sp. Marseille-Q0513
GTTTCCCGAACCCGGCGGCACGGCGGAGGACCAGGCGCGGCTGCTGGACCTGCTCAGCGCGCGACTCGGCCGCGAGCGCGTGCGCCGCGCCCGGCCCCAGGCCGATCACCGGCCAGAAGCCGCCAATGCCTGGGGCGACGCGCTGCAAGCGCCCACCGGCGCCGAGCCGCTGCCGGCGCTGCTGGACCGTCCCTTCTGGCTGCTGGATCCGCCACAACCGCTGCGCCTGGCCGGCGACCGCCCGCAGTATCGGGGCCAGGCGCTGCGGCTGATGCGCGGCCCCGAGCGCATCGAAAGCGGCTGGTGGGATCCGCAGCTGACCGTGCGCGACTACTTCGTCGCCGAGGACGAGGCCGCCGCGCGCTACTGGATCTACCGCGAGCGCGACGCCGAGCACGCGCGCTGGTTCCTGCACGGGCTATACGCCTGACGCCGGCCCGCGGCTCCGCCCCACCGTTACCCCATCATGCGCCCGCCCGACGATCCCGCCGACGCCCCGGAACTCCTGGCCCTGCTGCCCGGCTACGCCGAGCTGCACTGCCAGAGCAATTTCTCGTTCCTGCAAGGCGCCTCGCACCCGGAAGAGCTGGCCGCCCGCGCCGCCGAACTGGGCTACGCCGCCCTGGCCATCACCGACGAGTGCAGCCTGGCCGGCGT
>NZ_JAGTJY010000434.1:0-656 GCF_018195695.1 Achromobacter sp. Marseille-Q0513
GGATGACGGCCGGCGGCACCGCGGCCACGCCCAGGCCGTCGCAGACCACGCGGATCATGGTCGCCACCGAAGCGATGCAGTTCAGATGCACCGCGGCGCCGCTCTCGGACGAGAATAGCTTCTCGATCACCGCATAAGGCTCCGAGCCGCGCGCGAAACACATGATGGGAAAGGCCGCCAGCCCGGCCAGACTCAAGATTTCATCGCCGATGCCCAGCTTTGGACTGCCGACCCAGGCCATCGGAAACTCGACCAGCGCCAGATGCCCCACGCCGCCCGCCGTCCCAGGCCTGGCCTGCAACGCGATGTCCAGCTGGCCCTTGGCCAGCTGTTCGGACATGTGCAGCGTAGTGTCACACACGATCTCCACCTGCAGGCGCGGATGGCGCTGCTGCAGCAGCGCCAGGAACTCCGGAAACCAGCTATGCACGATGGATTCGATAACACCGATGCGGATCACGCCAGCGTAGGCCTGCTTGTCCAGCATGTCCTCGCGCATCTCGCGCATGAGGCGCAGCATGCGTTCGGCATGGACCAGGGCCTTGGCGCCGTCGGCCGTCAAGGAGACTTCGCGGGCGCTGCGCTCGAACAGCCGCACGCCGAACTCCTGCTCCAGCGTGGCGATGCGGCTGGAGACGGCGGCCTGCGTGGTGTAC
>NZ_JAGTJY010000435.1:0-652 GCF_018195695.1 Achromobacter sp. Marseille-Q0513
TCAGCCAAGGCAGCATTCGTCATCGTGGCTAGCCCGTCTGCACCAAGGACGGTGCCAGCACCAGCAACTAGCGATGCGACCAGATTGCGGCGCGCCTCTATCTCCTCGTTGGTTCGCCCCTTGGTCGAATCGAGCAAGCTGGAAATGACAACCGCAGCAGCGGCACCTGTCGCTCCAGCACCGCAACTTTGGCTGCTAGCGGCCGCTCCTGCGCATCCGACCACGGCTTGCAAAGCAACGTGCTCGGGAGACCCGGCTTTGATGATTCCCTTACCTACCCAATCACCAACCTTGGCCGCGCCTTCCTGTTGCAGGTAGCTCACTACCGCGCCTCGGGCCATCTCACCCGCACCACCAGTAACGTTGCCGCTGGTGGCTGCCAGCACTGCGTTGGCGATCATCCGATATGAACCGCCTGGCAACCATTGCCGGGCATCATCCAGTTGCTTTTCCAGAACCTTGTACCGAGTCGGATCGTTCTCGGTCGCCATCGCCTTCTTCAGCGCATCCGCTTCCGCAGCCCGATTCGCCAAAAACTGCCCCGTCTGCCGGCTAGCCTCCGAAACAATCTCAAACCCCGCCTCGATCTTCTCCTTATCAAAGATCGGCTTGAGCGCGTTCAACGTATCCGACGTATCCCGGTTCAACGAAG
>NZ_JAGTJY010000436.1:0-643 GCF_018195695.1 Achromobacter sp. Marseille-Q0513
GTGCTGGAACACCGGACGGAACCCCAATCAAGCAGCACAAGCCTGCAAGACCGGCTAAGGCCCGCCACCCGGTACCAGGCGGTTCTAGCCTACCAGAATCTGCAAATGATTTGCAGAAAAGGCTTGTTCCATGAGAGAGATTCGCTGTGCTGCTTGCTCCCGCAAGTTGGGAGAGGGGGTGTTCACCCGCCTTGTAATTAAGTGCCCGCGTTGCCGGGCGCTCAACGTCTTGAAGGCCGAGAGCCTCCCACCAGAACGCCGTCGAGCGTCCAGTATTGAAAGGATGCCCGATGGAAGGCTCCAAGAAAGCGAGGGCGCAGGCCCACTTCGATGACGTCCAGGCGGTGCCGCTTGTCCCCTGGGTGGGCGGCATGCGCCGCCTGGCTCCGCATATTCTCCCGCTCCTGCCGGAGCACACCTGCTACGTCGAGCCGTTCGCGGGTGCGGCTGGCCTGTTCTTCTCCAAGCCGCCCAGCAAGGTCGAGGTGCTCAACGATGTGAATGGCGACCTGGTCTGCCTGTACCGCGTGGTGCAGCACCACCTGGATGAGTTCATGCGGCAGTTCCGCTGGTCGCTCACCAGCCGCCAGATGTACGCCTGGCTCCGGGAGACGAAGCCAGACACCCTCACGGACATCCAGCG
>NZ_JAGTJY010000437.1:0-639 GCF_018195695.1 Achromobacter sp. Marseille-Q0513
GTGCCGTGCACGAGGGGGAAGATCACGGCGATCTGGCCCAAGGCCGGCGCCGCGCCGCCGGCGCCCACCAGCTGGCGTTCCTGCTTGCCAGGCACCAGCGCGACTTCGACATTGCTTCGGTTCAGCGCGATCAGGGCGGGATCCTCGGCATGCAGCAGATAGTTCGAGGCGTCGTTGACGTGCCACTGGCCCTGCTTGTCGATGCCGATCAGCACGGCTTCGTAGCGCTCCTTGTCCAGCGCGTCGACGATGTTCCTGGCCGATTGCAGCGACACCTCATGCTCCGCCGACTTGCCGCCGAAAATGATGCCTACCCGGGTCTTGCCGCTCATTGCCGTTCGTCCTTTTCTCGTATAGGGGAATTTTATCGGAGCGGCATATTATCCCCGCGCGCCGGCGGGCGGATGCCGGATCTTGCGCATTGTGATGAAGTGCACAGTCCTGTTTCAACATAGACAATCTTTTCTAGAAAAGTTATTCTAGAAAAAATGTTCTAGATAAACCCTCGCTTTCCCCGGAATCTCGCCATGCCCGCCAAGTCGCCTCCCCCCGCCAAACCCACCAGCGCCGAACTCGATGTGTTGCAGGCCATCTGGGAAACCGGGCCCGCCACGGTCAAGCAGGTCCATGCCCACATGG
>NZ_JAGTJY010000438.1:0-638 GCF_018195695.1 Achromobacter sp. Marseille-Q0513
TGGAGCCCGCGAGCCTGCCGGCGTTGCGGGAGGTGGGCAGTCATACATTGGGACCGTCCTTTGCCGGCGACGTGGTGGGAAATGCGGCAGCGCTCGACGTCTACAAGTTCCTCAAGATCGAGGTGGATGGGATCAGCTTGTTGGCGGCGTTGGTGGCGGACGATGCAAACGCTCGTCAAGCGCTGGATGCCGATGCTGAACAGGCTGGAAAACTAAGAGATGCCTTCGTGGCGCTGACTCAGCCGCGGGCAGGTCAGCCCGGCTCGCACATTCGTGCCAAGCAGTTGTATTGGCTGACGGACAGTGATGCTTGCGCGGATGAAGGCTACGAGCTGTTGGCTCCGTTGCATGCCACCTCACTGGCGCATGCCGTACACGCGCAGTTGCAGGAATATCGGTTTGGCGACGCCAACAAGGTGGCTCGCCAGGCCAGGCGTGACGGTAAATGGCACGATGGTGTATTCCAGGACTATCAGGGGTTGGCCGTCCAGAAGTTGGGAGGTACCAAGCCGCAGAACATTTCCCAACTCAATAGCGAGCGTGGCGGAGTGAACTACCTGTTGGCGTCATTGCCTCCGGTATGGCGTCCCAGCAAGCTTCGGCTACCCGTGCATGCGCGTTCAGTGTTTGAGAAGCTG
>NZ_JAGTJY010000439.1:0-635 GCF_018195695.1 Achromobacter sp. Marseille-Q0513
TGGCGGTATCGGCCGGCAGCGCCGGCGTGGGCGCGTCCATCGGCGTGTCGGTGGCGATCAGCAGCATCGCCACCACGGTGCGCGCGCGGGTGGAGGATTCCGTCCTGCGCGTGGCCAATGCCGGCGTGACCGTCAAGGCCAGCGACGAGGCCAGCATCACGGCGATCGCCATCGGCGGCGCGGTCGCGGTGCAGGCCGGCGCGGCCGGCGTGGCCATCGCGGTCGGCACCAGCGTCGCGGTCAACAAGGTATTCAACACGGTCGAGGCCACGGTCTCGGGCGGCCGCATCGAGACGGGCGGCGGCAAGCTGACACTCAGCGCCACCCAGCAGGCGGATATCCTGTCGGTGGTCCTGGGCGCATCCGTCGCGGTGTCGGCGGGCAGCAGCGCCAACGCCGCCATCGGCGGCGGCGGCGCGCTGGCGCGCAACGTGATTTCGGCCAGCGTGCGCGCCGGCATCAGCGGCGCCACCATCGACACCCGCGCCTCGGGCGGCGCGGCGGGCGCGGTGGACGTGCTGGCCCTGGGGCTGTCGCGCATCAACGCGGTGGTGCTGGGCATGTCGGCCTCGGTCTCGGTCAGCCAGTACGCCGCGGCCTCGGCCTCGATCGGCGTGGCCATGGCCGAGAACGTC
>NZ_JAGTJY010000043.1:0-35556 GCF_018195695.1 Achromobacter sp. Marseille-Q0513
GCTCGCGCTGATGGCGCCCTTCGACCTTCTCGCCTCGCTGGCGATGGACGTGTACCTGCCCGTGGTGCCGACCATGCCCGCGGCCTTGCAGACCACGCCCGCCATGGTCCAGCTGACCCTCAGCATCTACATGCTGATGCTGGGACTGGGCCAATTGATCTTCGGCCCGCTGTCCGACCGCATCGGCCGGCGGCCGGTGCTGCTGGGCGGCGCGCTGCTGTATGCCGCCGCATCGCTGGCGCTGGCCGCCGCCGGCGGCGGCGGGCTGTTCGTCGCGCTGCGGCTGTTGCAGGCGCTGGGCGCCTCGGCGGCGCTGGTGGCCATGTTCGCCACCGTGCGCGACGTTTATGCCGACCGGCCGGAAGGCGCCACCATCTATGGCCTGTTCAGCGCCATGCTGGCCTTCGTCCCCGCGCTCGGGCCGATGCTCGGCGCGGCCATCGCGGCGGGCTTCGGCTGGCGGGCGATCTTCGTCGCGCTGGGCGCGGCCGGCCTGCTGGCGTGGTTGCGCGCCGTGCCGCGTTGGCGCGAGACCCGTCCATCCACGCTGGGTGCGCGGCGGCCCGGCTTCGCGCCCATGCTGGGCAGCCTGCGGTTCTGGATCTATACGCTGGGATTCAGCGCGGCGATGGGCGCCTTCTTCGTGTTCTTCTCGACCTCGCCGCGCGTGCTCATGGGCGCTGCCGGCTACTCGCACATGGCCTTCAGCGCGGCCTTCTCGACGGTCGCGCTGGTCATGATCGCGGCCACGCGGCTGGCGCCGCGCCTGGTGGCGCGCTGGGACATCGCCGGCAGCTTCGCGCGCGGGGCTGCAACGATGCTGGCGGGCGCGGCGCTCCTGGCCGGCTGCGCCGCCACGACGGCGCCGTCCTTTGCCACCTTCGTGATGCCGATGTGGCTGGTGGCGGCCGGCATGGTGCTGATCGTATCGGTCAGCGCCAATGGCGCGCTGCGCGACTTCGGCGACGCCTCGGGCGCCGCGGTGGCGTTGTACTACGCCGTGCAGAGCCTGATCGTGGCCGGGCTGGGCACGCTGTCCACGCTCGCGCTGAACGGCGACAGCGCCTGGCCGCTAGTCGCCTATTGCGTCGCCATGCCGGCGGCCAGCCTGCTGGGGCTGGCGGTATTGCAACGCAAAGAGGCCGCCCTGCCCGGCGCCTGACGCCGCCAGGTCAAAGCGTTTCGACCAGCCGCGCCGCAGCACCGTCCGCCAGCACGATGCGCGTCCAGCGGCAGGCGCTCTGGCGGATCGGCACCTCATCCGAACCGTTGGCGCCGGTGCCGAACTCGATGGCGGGCGGGGCCTGCGTGTCGCGCCAGCCCACGGTCTCCAGGCCCGCTTCCATACGCTGGATTTCCGGCGTGGCGTAGCGCCACAGCGAGCGGCCCATCAGCCCGGACAGCGGCGCGCCGAACTCGGCGGCGCGCGCGGGCGAACAGGCCAGCAATGTGTGGCTCAGGTCGCAGACCAGGTGCATCGGCGACGGGCTGGCATCGACCAGTCGGGCCAGCGCCCGATCCGCCGCCGCGTCCAGCCTGGCGGACAGCCGGCGCTCGACCTGCGCGCGCTCGGCCGGCTCCATCTCCTGCGCGCCGCTTTCCCAGCGGGAAATCGTGGACTGCGCCACGCCGAACAGCTCGGCGGCATGCGTCTGCTTGATCCGGTTCAACAGGCGCCAGCGCCGCAGCGCGGCGCCCAATCGCACGGGTTTGAGGTCGAGAACCGTCATGGCGGCCAGGGGTGGTTGTCGTGCGGGGGCATCTGCGG
Organism: Achromobacter sp. Marseille-Q0513; assembly: GCF_018195695.1. Taxonomy (NCBI): domain Bacteria; kingdom Pseudomonadati; phylum Pseudomonadota; class Betaproteobacteria; order Burkholderiales; family Alcaligenaceae; genus Achromobacter; species Achromobacter sp. Marseille-Q0513. Next base: position 1,769 of record NZ_JAGTJY010000043.1, read on the forward strand.
GACAGCGCACTAGCGTTGCTGCATCGCCATGCGCACGCCCAGCGCGCAGTAGACCGTGCCGACCGCCTTGCCCTGCCAGCGCCAGATCGCCGGATGGCGGCGCAGAAAGCGGCCGACGCGGCCCGCGCACAAGGCCACCAGCCCCGTGCTCAAGGCGCCCATCAACACGAACAGCACGCCCAGCGTGGCCAGCTGCAAGGCCACGGGACCATTCTGCGGGCGCACGAACTGCGGCAGGAAAGCCAGGAAGAACAGCGCCGACTTGGGGTTCAGCACCTCGGCCAGGATCGCCTGCCGGAACGCCGTGCCCGCGTCGACGCGCGCGGCCGGCGCCAGGTCGGGCAGGTCGGCCCGCTCCAGGAAGGCGCGCACGCCCAGGTAGACCAGATAGGCCGCGCCGGCGTACTTGACCACGTTGAACAGGAAAGCGGACGTCATCAGGATGGCCGACAGCCCCAGCACCGCCATGCAGGTATGGATCAGGTCGCCGGCCGCGATGCCGAGTCCGGTCGCCATGCCCACGCGCGTGCCCGAGGTGGCCGCCCGCGCCAGCGTCAACAGCACGGCGGGGCCGGGAATCAGCACGAAGCCGGTCAGCACGGCGAGATAGGTAAGCAGCGTGGCGGGGTCGATCATTGCGTGTTTCCCTTGGAGGTCCGGCGAACAGGCGGGCGCGCGCCGCCCTGCTCCAGGCGGCAGGCCAGCCCGTCCAGCAACAGGGCCAGGCCCTGTTCGAACGCCTGGTCCGGGCCGCCGCCTTCGAGTATATCCATGGCGGCGCGCAGCAGCGGCGCGTCCTGCGGCAGGTCCTGCCGGGTCATGCCCTGCCCCGCGCCATCCTGAGCCGCCTGCTGCTCCAGCACCGCGCCCACCGTGTACTGGCTGACCGCCAGCAGCGCATGCACGCTGGCGTCCGGCGCAAACCCGGCGTCCCGCAGCAGGCGCAGCTGCGCCTCCACCGCGCCGGCCTGCGGCCCGTCCGGCCGCGTGCCCGCATGAATGCTCGCACCGTCGCGATAGGCCAGCAGGCCGCGCCGGAAGCTCATGGCGTTGTCGTGCAGGAACGCGCGCCAGTGCTCGCCCGGCTGCGGAATGCCGCGAGTGTGGCGTTCGACCAGCATCTGCCGGGAAAGCGCATCCAGCAGTTCGCGCTTGTTCTTGAAATGCCAGTACAGCGCAGGCTGCTGCACGCCCAGGCGCTCGGCCAGGCGGCGCGTGCTCAGGCCGTCCACGCCGACCTCGTTGAGCAGGTCCAGCGCGGCGCGGATCACGGTTTCGCGGCTGAGTTTGGTCACGCGGCTTCCTCTGTATCGACCCATCCGCCGGCGCGGATGACGCTGTGCGTCCGCGTCGGCGGATGGGTCCGTTCACTGAATTCCAGGCTTGACAATTTATCACTGATAGATTTTCATACGCAAACTTATCACTGATAAATTTTCAATGAAATCCGACAAAGCCCTGTTCGTCATCCTGACGACCGTCGCGCTGGATGCCGCCGGCATCGGCCTGATCATGCCGGTACTGCCCGGCCTGCTGCGCGCGCTGGCCGGCGCCGATCAGGTCGCCCGCCACTATGGCGTGCTGCTGGCGCTGTATGCCCTGATGCAGTTCCTGTGCGCGCCGCTGCTGGGCGCGCTGTCCGACCGCCACGGGCGCCGCCCGGTGCTGCTGGCCTCGCTGGCCGGCGCCGCGCTGGACTACACGGTGATGGCGGTCGCGCCGGCGCTGTGGGTGCTGTACCTGGGCCGCGCCGTCGCCGGCCTGACCGGCGCGACCGGCGCGGTCGCCAGCTCCTGCATCGCCGACATCTCGCGCGGCGAGGACCGCGCCCGCCGCTACGGCTACCTGAGCGCCTGCATGGGCCTGGGGCTGATCGCCGGGCCGGTCATCGGCGGCCTGGCGGGCCAGTGGTCGCCGCATGCGCCCTTCGCGGTCGCCGCCGCGCTGAACGCGCTCAATTGCCTCATGGCCTGGCGCTTCCTGCCGGAATCGCGGCCCGCGTCCAACGCAACAGCATCCGACGCAACAGCCCCCGCCGCCGCCGGCATCCGCCCGGCTCGCGCGCTCCAGGCGCTCAATCCGCTGGGCGCCCTGCGCTGGGCTCGCGGCCTGCCGGCGGTGCCGGCGCTGCTGCTGGCCTATGTGCTCGCGCAGATCGCCGGCCAGGTGCCTGGATCCTTGTGGGTGCTGTACGGCGAAGACCGTTTCCGCTGGGACGCCGCCATGGTCGGCCTGTCCCTGGCGGCCTTCGGCGTGCTGCATGCGCTGGCGCAGGCCCTGCTGCCCGGCCCCGCCACCCGGCGTTTCGGCGAGCGCGGCAGCGCCATGCTGGGCTTGCTGGCCGATGGCTGCGGCTACGTGCTGATCGCCTTCGCGACGCAGGGCTGGATGGCGTTTCCGATCCTGCTGCCGCTGGCGCTGGGCGGCCTGGTCGTGCCCGTGTTGCAGGCGCTGCTGTCGCAGCAGGCCGGCGCTTCGCGCCAGGGGCAGTTGCAAGGATCGCTGGCCTCCCTGGCGGGCCTGACCTCCGTTATCGGCCCGCTGTGCGTCACCGCCCTCTATGCCGCGCCCGGCCAGGGATGGAACGGCTGGCCCTGGCTGGCGGGCGCGGCGCTTAACCTGGCCGGGCTGGCGCTGCTGCTGCGGCGGGCCAAGCCCGCGCGCGACCTGTCCGCCGGGAACGAGCCGGCGACGGCGCGACAGCGGCAGTGACAAGCCGCTACGCGGACCGCCCAGCAAGGACCGGAGTGGCGTACGCGACCGGCCTGCCTACACTGGCCTCACTGTCCACCTTCAAGGAGACCCGCCATGATCCGCCAAGACGCCGCATTCACCTGCCGCTACCGCGCGCCCGGCAGCGCGCCGCAAGGGCCGATCCGCTACGCCATCGGCCAGACCACGCTGGGCATGGTCCTGGCCGGCAAGACGGAGCTTGGCATCTGCGCCATCCTGCTGGGCGCGGATCCGGACGCGCTGCGCGCCGAGCTGGCCGCCGCGTTTCCCGGGGCGACGCTGCATGCGGATGCTCGATCGCTGCAACCGGAGCTGACCGCCATCGCCGCCTATATCGACCACGGCAACGCCGATGCGCCGCTGGCGCTGGACGTGGGCGGCACCGCCTTCCAGCAGCAGGTGTGGCAGGCGCTCGCCGCCATCCCGGCCGGCCAGACCCGCAGCTACGGCGAGCTCGCGCGCCAGCTCGGCGCGCCCGACGCCTCGCGCGCCGTGGCCGGCGCCTGCGCCGCCAACGTGCTGGCCGTGGCCATTCCCTGCCATCGCGTGGTGCGCGGCGACGGCGCGCTGTCCGGCTATCGCTGGGGCGTCGAACGCAAGCGCGCGCTGCTCGCCGGCGAGCGCGGACGATGATGCTGGAGACCTGCGCCATGGCGCCGGACCTGGACCGCCACGATTGGGAAGCCATCGCGCGCTCGCTCGACGCGCGCGGCAATGCGCGGCTGCCCGGCTTGCTGGACCCCGCGCAATGCGCGGCCCTGGCAGCCGGATACGCCTCGCCGGACGGCTACCGCAGCCGTATCGTGATGGCGCGCCACGGCTTCGGGCGGGGCGAGTATAAGTATTTTTCCTACCCGCTGCCGCCGCTGCTGCAAGCGCTGCGCCAGGCGCTGTATCCGCGCCTGGCGCCCATCGCCAACCGCTGGAACCAACTGCTCGGCGATCCGCAACGGTTTCCCGCCACGCACGACGCGTTCCTGGCGCAATGCCATGCGGCCGGCCAGAAGCGGCCCACGCCGCTCATCCTGCAATATGGGGCGGACGACTACAACTGCCTGCACCAGGACCTGTACGGCGAGCGGGTCTTTCCCTTGCAGGTGGCCATTCTGTTGTCGCGGCCCGGCCAGGACTTCAGCGGCGGCGAATTCGTCATGACGGAGACCGCCTCCAGCGGCCAGCGCGCCGAGGTCATCGCGCTGGACCAGGGCGACGCGCTGGTCTTCACGGTCAATCACCGGCCGGCTCCGGGCAAGCGCGGCGGCACGCGCAAGGTCGCCATGCGCCATGGCGTGAGCCGCGTGCGCGGCGGTTCGCGCCATACCGTGGGTCTGATTTTTCATGATGCGCGTTGACCCCTGCCCGACCCGGCGCGCATGCGTTAAAAAGACCGCCAGGATCCCTTCCGTGATGAACCCGCAACAAGGACGCTGATGCCGCGCGCCGCCATCCCCGCCGACCTGTCTCCCCGCGCCTACCGGCGCGCCGCCGATTTCCTGGCCGGCCTGGACGCCGACTGGGCGCGCCACGTCGCGGCCGTCGGTCCCTGCCGCCACGAAGCCAAGCCGGGCCGCGAACCGTATGAAGCGCTGGTGCGCGCCATCGCCCACCAGCAGCTGCACGCCCGCGCCGCCGAAGCCATCCTGGCGCGCTTGCTGGCGCTGTACCCCGACACGGACTTCCCCAGCCCGCAAGCGTTGCTGGCCACCGATGAACAGCAACAGCGCGCCTGCGGGCTGTCGGCCAGCAAGCTGGCCGCCATCCGCGGCATCGCGCAGGCGGCCGCGGACGGCGTGGTCCCGAGCCGCGCCGACGCCTTGCGCCTGTCCGACGACGAGCTGATCGCGCGCCTGACGCCGCTACGTGGCGTGGGCCGCTGGACGGTCGAGATGTTCCTGATCTACACGCTGGAGCGGTCCGACATCCTGCCAGTGGACGACTATGGCGTGCGCGAGGGCTATCGGCGCCTGAAGGGCCTGGACAAGACACCCACGCCACGCCAGATGCGCGACCTCGGGCTGGCCTGGAGCCCGCACCGCACCGTCGCCGCGTGGTATCTGTGGCGGCTGCCGGCCCAGGGCGTGCAACCGCCGGGCGATACCGCCCGAGCATCGGCCGAGGATGCGCAGCCATGACCGGCATCGTCGCCATGCTGGACGGCAGGGACTGGACCGCCATCGCCCATGAACTGGACGTGGAAGGCCACGCGCTGCTGCCGGGACTGCTGACGCCGGCGCAGGCGCGCGAGCTGGCGACCGCCGCGCCAGCCACGGCGCCCACCACACGCGCCAGCGCCAGCGCCAGCGCGGACAATGGCGAGCTGTTCGGACACGCCCCCTCGGCGCCCGCGGCCTGGATGCCATGGCGCGAGGCGTTCTATCGCCATCTGGCGCCGATTGCCAACCGCTGGCAGCAGATCCTGGACGACCCGCTGCGCTATCCGGCCGAACTGCCGGCCTTCCTGGCGCAGAACCGCGCCGCTGGCCAGACGCAGCCGCTGTCGCGCCTGCAACGGCTGCGCCAGGGAGACGAGGTGGGCCTGCATCAGCACGTCGACGGCGACTGCGTCTTTCCGCTGCAGGTCGTGGCCTTGCTGTCCGAGCCCGGACGGGATTTCACCGGCGGCGAGTTCGTCATGACCGAGCAACGTCCGCGCATGCAATCTCGCCCCATCGTGCTGCCGCTGGGCATCGGCGACGCCGCCATCATCGGCGCGGGGCAACGGCCGTTCAGGGGCAGCGCCGGCTACTACCGCGTCAATCTCAAGCACGCCATCAGCCGCGTGCGCGACGGCGAACGCGTCGGCCTGGACCTGCTGTTGCACGACGCGCCCTGAACGGCGCTTCAGGCGGAGGCCCGGCGCGTTTCCTTGGCCAGGTTGACCTGCAAGGCGGCCCGCGCCACTTCCGCCAGCGCGGGCGGCCAGGCGGCGTTGCCCCGGGCGCGCAGCCACTCCAGCAGGTCGGCCAGATGCCACAGGGACGTGGTGCCTTCATGCACCGGCACCGGGAAGCTGCCCGGATACGCCAGCATCAGCTTGCGCATGGCCTGCCGCGACACACCGGCGATCTCGGCCACGTCGGTCAGGCCGACCAGATCCGGCGCGGCCTCGATCAGGCGGGCGTCGGGCAAGGCGCGGCGCACATCGTCCAGCGCGCTGCCGACGGCGGCCTCGGCGCTGGGCGCCTCGCGCGTGAATTCCAGCGCCAGGCGGCCCGGCAGGCCGATACCCGCCAGCGCGTCGTCGCAGCCGGCTTCGCCCAAGCGCTCGATGACGGCGTCCATGTCCTCGACATCGCTGCCCAGCTGGTATTTCAGGGTGAAGATGTATTCCATCGCTGTTCCTCGGCGCGCGGCGCGTCAGCCGCCGTGCGCGGTGCAGTTGTCGACCACGCGCCGCAAGGCGCGCGCATGATTGCCCGGATTCCTGGGCGTGCTCCAGACGCTGGTGATGCAGAACTCGCCGCAACGGCATTCGTCGTGCCGCCTGGGGCAATAGATCTTGCCCCAGGCATGGGCCCCGCCCACCGTCACGCGCCAGCCATGCGTTTCGGCATGCCTGAGCGCCGCCTCGACTTCTTTCTTCGGATGCAAAGACCTGGTCATCAAGCGCCTCCATTATCGAAAACCACACACAGGGTTGTCAATAGACAACCTCGAACAATCACTGTCGCAACGGCATGTCTGCAATGAACTAGGACAGAATTACCGGCAACCGCGCCGGCGGCTCAACATGGCCGTATGGCGACCGGACAGCCAGTATGCGACGCCCGCGGCGCGCGCGGCGCCGCAGGGGACAGGAAGATCACTTGTGGTTTGCCGCGATGGCGGCGGCAGGCGCGCGGCGCCCGCCTGATCAGGAGCGGCTCGCCCCGACGCTTTACTCCAGCCCGGCCCGCCGCGCCGGCGTGCGTGACAAGGCGGCCCAGTCCAGCTGGCCCTCGCCGCGCGCCAGGCTTTCGATGTGGGCATCGCGCAGCACGCCGGCCAGTTGCAGCGGCACGTGCACCTGCTCGGCCGCTTCCTGCGCCAGGCGCAGGTCCTTCAGGCCCAGCGCCAGCTTGAAGCCAGCCGGCTCGAAGCGCTCTTCGGCGATGGCCTGCCCGTAGCCCTGGTACACCGGCGCGGCGAACGCGGTCGACGTGGCCATCTCCAGGAAGGCCGCCTTGTCCACGTCGTAGCCGCGCACCAGGGCAACGGCTTCGCTCATGGCGCCGATGGCGCTGCCGATCATGAAGTTCACCGCGAGCTTGGCGGCGTTGGCCTGCTCGGGGCGCTCGCCGAAGTACCAGGTCTTGCGGCCCATCGCGTCGAACAGCGGCTGCACCGCCAGCAGCGCCCGCGCCTCGCCGGCCGCCAGGATATTGAGCTGGCCGGCCTCGGCCACGTTGACCCGGCCCAGCACCGGCGCCGCCACATAGGCCACGCCACGCTCGCCATGCAGCCGCGCCAGCTCGGCCGCCAGCGCCACCGACACGGTGGCCATGTTGACGTGCACCGCGCCGGGGGCCAGCGCGGCCAGCGCGCCGGCCTCCAGCACCGCATAACGCGTGGCCGCGTCGTCGGCCAGCATGGAAACCAGCGCATCGGCGCCCGCGGCGGCCTCGGCCGGACTGGCCGCCGCCTGCGCGCCCAGCGCCGCCAGTTTCCCGAGCGGCGCGGGCGAACGGTTCCAGGCGCGCACGGCATAACCCGCGCGCAGCAGGTTCGCGGCCATCGGCAGGCCCATCGTGCCCAGGCCCAGGAAAGCGATCGTCTTCATGGTTGCTGCTCCTTAATTGGAAATATTCATTTCCTAAATTGGCAAAAAAAAGCCGGCGGGACCATCCCGGCGGCCTGTCATTCCAGCGCCTTGAGCGCCGTGTCCACCACCGCCAGCATGTCCTGCCGCCGGCGGCCCGTCTTGCCGACCACGCGCATGCCTTGCACCAGGCACAACAGCATGCGGGCCGCGTCTTCCGGATCGATATGCGCGGCCAGCGAGCCGTCTTCCTGCCCTTCCCGGATCAGCCCGGCCAGCAGCGCCTCGTTGCGCCCCAGCGCCGTGGTCACGCGTTCGGCCACGTCCTCGTCGAAGAACGACAGCTCCGCCGCGCTCTCGACCACCAGGCAGCCTTGCCGGCCCTGCCGGCCTTGCGACGATTCCGCGTAAAACGCCAGCAGCCTGCGCAGCCGTTCGCGCCCGCTGCCGCCGGCGCCGATGGCCCGCGCCATGCCTTCGACGCGGCGCGCGCGGTAGTGGTCCAGCGCCGCCAGGAACAGCGCGTGCTTGTCCTTGAACGCCTTGTACAGGCTGCCCTGCGCCAGCTCGGTGCCTCGCGCCAGGTCGCCGATGGAGGTGCCGTGATAGCCGCGCTGGCTGAACACGTCCACGGCCCGGTCCAGCGCCTGTTCCATGTCGAACTCGCGCGGCCGGCCCCTGGCGCGGGACGCGCTGGCGGTATCGGTCGGGCGATCGGGCATGGGATCTCAAAAATGGAAATGAATGTTTTCTAATTTAGCACGGATCGCGGCGCGCGGATTCACGCCGCGCCGGCGCGCCTGGCGGCCTCCACTTCCCGGACCAGCGCCAGCATCCTGGCAGCGCTCGGCGCCTGGTTCGCGAACAGCACGCCGTACATCAGTGGCGCCACCACGCGCACGATGATCTGCTCCGCCTCGGCGGCCTGCTCGCCCCGGCCGATGGCGCGCTCGCGGATCGCCTCGATCTGCTGGCGCGTGAATCCGTCGCACTTGCCCGCCCCTTCGTGGCCCGGCGTGCCCAGTACATCGCGCAGCAGCGCCCGCCCGGGCACCGAGGCCATTTCGTCGAAGTACTGTTCCAGCCAGGCCAGCAGGTCGCCGTAGAACGAACCGGTGTCCGGCTGCGCCTGCTCGGGCTGCAACTGCTCCACCGCCACGTCAGCCAGCAGCTGCGACAGGTCGCCCCAGCGTCGGTAGATGGTCGACGGGGTCACGCCCGCGCGCGCCGCCACCGCGGGCACCGTCAGCCCATCGCGGCCCTGTTCCCGTTGCAATTCGCGCACCGCCTGGTGCACCGCGGCCTGCACGCGCGCGCTGCGCCCGCCGGGGCGCGGCCCTGATTTGTCGGTCATGCCTGGTCCTGCCGTCATGGATATGCTTATGCGCCAATTCACTAAAGCAAAATAATTGCGTTAGTGTTTGCGATCTTGTATTCTCACTAAAGCAAATATTTTGCATTTAAAGACGCACCATGTCCACGCCCTCATCCGACTCCCTGGCCTGCCCCGTCATCCAGCCGGGCAAGCTGTCGCGCCGCGGCGCCACCGCCTTCCACGCCTTTGTCCTGATGTCCTTCCTGGCGGCCTCGGCGGCGCCCACGCCGCTATACCGCGTCTACCAGCAGGAATGGGGATTCAGCGCCACCTTGCTCACCGTCGTCTTTGGCGCCTACGCGCTGGCCTTGCTGACGGCGCTGCTGACCGCCGGCCGGCTGTCCGATCATATCGGCCGGCGTCCGGTGATCGCGCTGGCGCTGCTGTTGCAGAGCGTGGCCATGTGCGGTTTCCTGCTGGCCTCGGGTCCCGGCTGGCTGGTCGGCGCGCGCCTGCTGCAAGGCGCGGCCACGGGGCTTGCGACGGCCTCGGTGGGCGCCGCGCTGCTGGACCTGCACCGCGAGCGCGGCGCGCTGATCAACGGCATCTCGCCCATGATCGGCATGGCGGCCGGCGCGCTGGGCAGCACGGCGCTGCTGGTGCACGCGCCCGATCCGCTGCATACCGTCTACGCGCTGCTGCTCGCGCTCTTCCTGCTGGCGCTGGCGCTGCTGTGGCGCGTGCCCGAGACCGCGACGCGCCGCGACGGCGCCTGGGCCAGCCTGCGCCCCCGCATCACCGTGCCGCCGCAGGCCCGCAGGGCGCTGCTCGGCGTCACGCCCGCCAATGTCGCGGTATGGATGCTGGGCGGCTTCTACCTGTCGCTGATGCCGTCGCTGATCGTCTCGGCCACTCAGGCCCGCTCGCCCTGGCTCGGCGGTTTCGCCGTGACCGCGCTGACGCTGAGCGGCGCCGTCGCCATCGCCCTGGTCGCGCTGCGCCGGGTCGGCACCTTCCGCACCCTGTTGTCCGGGGAAATCGCGCTGGCGTCCGGACTGCTGCTGATCCTGATCGCCGCCAACGCCGGCTACCCCGCCCTGCTGCTGGCCGGCTCCATCGTCGCCGGCCTGGGTTTCGGCGCCACCTTCCTGGGCGCGGTGCGCACCGTGCTGCCGCTGGCCGAGCCGCACGAACGCGCCGGCCTGATGGGCGCGTTCTATGTCGAGAGCTATCTGGCCAACAGCGTGCCGACCATGATCGCGGGCTACATGGCGCAGCGCGCCGGCCTGCTGGCCGCGGCCGACGCGTATGGCGCGGTCATCCTCGCGCTGGCGGTGGCGGCCATCGTGCTGGCCGTGACGCGGCGGCGCGCCTGCCTGCGGCAGGCGGCTGCCGGCCAGCCGCTGTGAATCGCTGACGCGCGCCGCGCCGGCGCCACGTTTGCGGGGCAGGCAATCGCAACAACGGTCCCGGCTTATCATTGCTGGTCCCGCCGCCGCGCTCGCGGGATGCGCGAACGCGGCGGCGCCAGTCACTTCTCCGCGCCCGACCGACAGCCATGACCCAGCCTTCCGCCACGCTCGCCGCCATCCTGCGCGCCATACCCCGGCGCTATCGGAGCACGGCCCGGCCTGCCCCCGGCGCCGTCACGCAGCCCGATCCGGACAGCCCCATCGCGCGGCTGGCGCGCGCCATCGAACCGCTGCAGGCCGCCGACGCCTCTGCCCAAGCGCCCGATGGCGCAGTGCGCGACGCGTTCACCGACGCGCTGGCCGCGCTCATCGACGAAGCCCTGCGCCCCGATGCCGGCGACCCCGTGTTCCAGGGCGCGCTGCTGGAATACCGCCACCCCGTCGTCCGTGAATACCTGGAACTGCGCCGCCAGGAAGCCGCCGACCAGCGCCAGCTGCGCGCCGCCATCAACACCGTCGCGCATCCGGCCAAGCCGCCGCGCCTGGCGCCCGGCGCGGGACGCGAGTCCCTGGCGCGGCTGCACGCCGAGATCTCGTCGGGATCATGGCAACAGGCGGCGCAGACCGCGCAGGCGTTGCTGGACCTGCCGCAGGTCCACACCGACGTGGACCTCGCGTCCACGCTGCGTGCGCAGCTCGACGCCCCCGCGCTCGCCCGCCTGCAACGGCTCGACACGCTGGCATCGGACCCGCGCGTGCGGCAGTACGAAGCGATCCGCGAGAAACAAGGCCCGCGCTCCGGCAGCGACGAGGCCAATGCGCAAGGCCTGCTGGCCAGGCAACGCGGCGTCGCCGTCGAGATCCTGGCCGCGCGCGCGCTCGAAGCGCTGGCGCGGCATCTGGACCAGGCGTCCCTTTCCGAATCACGCCATGGCGACGCATCGCCCGGCTACCGCGTGGTGACTTCGCTGCGCGTGCCGTCGGCCCTGGCCGCCAATGCCGATCGCGCCAAGACGGAGTGGGACGCGGTGCTGCTGCGCCGCGTCGACGGCAACGCAAGCGAGACGCCGCTTTGGGATGTCTGCCTGCTCATCGAGGCCAAGGCCTCCGTGGACGCCGCCACGACCGACCTGCCGCGCCTGTTGCGCGGCTTGCGCCTGCTGGCCCAGGCCGAACCGGACGCGTCCTATTCCTGCGCCACGCAGCAAGGCCAGGTCCGGCTGCGCGGCGCCTCGCTGCGCGCGCTGCCGCAGGAAATGAATGATCTGGCCGACGCCGTGCTGTACTGCTGCGACGCGCCCGACGAAACCTGGACGCCGGCGCTCAACGCCGCCAGCCGCATGCAGCTGCTGTCCGCGCCGCCCAGCCTGGCCTACGCCGCCCTGCTGGCCGCCGGCGAGCCGGCGGACGCGCGCATGCTCGAACCGCTGTGGCAGGACCTGCGGCAGAACCCTCGCTGGCAAGCCATGCTGAACCTGGGCGCCACCCGTCGGCTCGCGCGCGAGCTGATGGTGCATCCCGACGATCTGCTTGCGTCGATCAACGCTTGAGCGCGGGCAGCGGCACCATGATGGGCTGTCCCGGCGCGCTGCACCCCATGTCGCAGCAGCGTCCGGGCTGGCGGTTCTTCGTGGCCGCGCGCGCCTCGTCGTGCAGCACGCCCCGCTCCAGCAGGCGTTCCACCAGTTCCACCTTGGAGCCCAATGGATAGTTGCGCCAGATCTCCTGCTTCATCGCCGCCGGCGAACCGCCGCCGTGCAGGCTGATGACCGAATACCAGCCGCCCTGGTACGAAGCGGTCAGGTCCTCGATGAAGCGCGCCGTCTGGATGCGGCGGTCGTAGGGCACGGCGGGATTGGCCTGCAGCGCCTCCGACAGCCGGGCGGCCGTGGCGGGATTGTGGTCTTCGTCCGGGCCGGGCAAGGCAACGATCAGCCCGCCGGACACCTCGTGCGCCAGCCGGTGCATGTCGTAGATCTGCGTGGCCAGCAGCAGCTTGCCAATATTGCTGAACACCGGGTCCGGCATGAATGAGCCGCTGTGTTCATCGCGCGCGGCGTAGACGCTGGCCGCGACGCCACAGGCATAGAAGCCTTCCGTGATCTTGATCAGCTCGACCATGGGATCGCGCAGATTGGCCTTGGCGTCCGGATCCAGTCCGTTGGCCTCGCACATCAGCGCGCCGGCCCCGATCAAAAGGTCGCCGAATCCCGCCCTGGCCGCGATGCAGCTGTGGCGGTGATGGGTGGCATAGCTGTAGGTCAGCACATGGCTGTGCTCCCAGTCGCCCGCGTAGAACACGCGCTCCCAGGGCACGAACACCCGGTCGAACATCACCACGGCCGTGGCCTGGCCGTACTTGCGCGAGAACAGCGCATCGCCGTGTTCCAGCTTCTCGCCGGGACGGCCGGCCGGACGCGACACGAGGGTGATGCCGGGCTCGTCCACGCGCACCGCGCAACAGACCGCGAAATCCGCGTCCTCGGCTCCCATGTTGCGGCTGGGCATGACCAGCAGCTCGTGCATGTACGGGCCGCCCGTCACGATGGCCTTGGCGCCGCTGATGACGATGCCGCGCGCGTTGCGCTCGACCACGCGCACATAGGCGTCGGGATTGGGCTGCTGGTGCGGCTTGAGGCTGCGATCGCCCTTGGCGTCCGTCATCGCCACGCCCAGCGACAGGTCGCGGTCCTGCGCATGCGCCAGATAGGCCTCGAAGCGGGCGCGGTGTTCCGTGCTGCCCGTGGCGTCGTCGATCCGCGCGACGGCCTGCCCGATGCCATTGAGCGCGTCGTGCGCCAGATAACGCTGGGCGCACCCGGTTTCCTGGCACAGCGCCCGCACCGCTTCCAGCTTGTTCAGCAGGTCGCCGGACGACTCGTTGATGTGCAGCATCCGGCTGACCACGCGGTTGCGCCGCGACTGCGTGGCCAGGGCAATGGGCGCGACCTCCGCGCGCCGCGCGAAATCATAGGTGTATGCCAGGGCATTGACGCCCGGCCGCAGGGACGGCTCGTCCGCGACGCTCTCTATCTCGCGTCCGTCCACATAGACCCGGGGCCGGTAGCCGCGCAGCGATTCGCGGTAGTCGTCGCCGGACATCAGCTCGGCCCGGCTGGGCATTGCGGCTTCATGCAGCGCATTCATCTCCACCTCCTGTGACCCGGTTCACCAGCAGAAACGGCGGCAGGCATGCCGCCGGCCATCAGCCCGCCACGTCGGCCCGCCGCAAGATGCGTTGCGCGGCGGCCTGGCCGGTCCTGCCGGCCAACGTGCCATAGTGCGATCCCCAGGCGCCCGCCGCGTCGGGACCGCGTGTATCCAGAAAGGCATCCACGACCTCGTCCGTGCCGTGGCGCAACAGCTCGGCGCCTTGCAGCGCGCGCGCCACCGCCTCGGTCATGGGACGCGCCAGGAACTCATCCCGCGCCGCGTCGCGCGCCAGCCGGTCGACATGCCGGACCAGCGCGTCGAAGCGCGCGTCCTGGCCTGCCAGCGGCCGCAATTCATCGAACAGCGCGTCCAGCGTCCGCGCATCCCTGGCCATGGCGCGGCGCACGTCCATGCACATCATGTTGGCCGTGCCTTCCCAGACGCTGTTCAGCGGCGCCTCGCGGTAGACGCGGGCCATCGGGTTCTCCTCGATGAAGCCATTGCCGCCATGGCATTGCAGCGCCTCATAGGCGATCGACGGCGCGCGCGAGCAGTTGAAGTACTTGGCGGCCGGCGTCGCCACGCGGGCCAGCAGGCGCTCATGCTCGCTGTCGCGCATCCCGTCCGTGGCCCGGGCCACGCGTAGCGCCATCAGCGTGCAGGCCTCGACCTCCACCGCCATGTCCGCCAGCACGTTGGTCATCATGGGCCGGTCGGCGATGGGTGTGCCAAACGCGCCACGCGTCATCGTGTGCCGCAGCGCCAGCGTCAGCGCCTGCCGCATGAGGCCGGCCGAGCCGACCGCGAAATCCAGCCGCGTCAGATGCGAGTGCGACAGGATCTCGCGGATGCCCTTGCCCTCCTCGCCCACGCGGATCGCCAGCGTGCCGGCGTATTCCACTTCGCTGGAGGCGTTGGAGCGGTTGCCCGCCTTGTCCTTCAGGCGCTGCACGTAGAAGCGGTTGTAGGAGCCATCGGGCAAGGTGCGCGGCAGGAAGAAGCAGGTGACGCCGCCGTCCACCTTGGCCAGCGTGAAAAAACCGTCCGACTGCGGCACCGAGCAGAACCACTTGTGGCCCGTCAGTTCATACCAATGCGCGGCCGCGCCGTGGTAATCGTCCGTGTGCGAGTAGCGCGCCGTGGTCTGCGTCTGGCGCAGGTCCGAGCCGCCCTGCTTCTCGGTCATGGCGTAGCCGATGACCACCGACGGCTTGTCGCCGACCTCGCGTCGGCTGAACTCGTATTCGGTGCCCAGCGACTTCCGTTTCCAGACCGCCAGCGCCGGCTCGGCCTCGAAACCCGCATGGGCGGCGTAGGCCATGCCCGTGGGACAGCCGGTGCCGTGCTCCACCTGGTTCCACAGGTACGACAGCACGGCGCGCGCATAGTGGCCGCCCGGCGCGTCGGCGCGCCAGGCCAGGTTCGGCACCTCGTGCTTCCAGGCCAGCGTCATCAGCGCGTGCCAGCTGGGATGGAACTCCACCCAGTCGATGCGGTTGCCATAGCGGTCGTGCGTCTTCAGCTCGGGCGCATGCCGGTTGGCCAGCCGCGCCAGTTCCTGCGTGTGTTCGTCGCCGGCCAGCGCGCCCAGCGCCGCGCAGCGCGATTGCGCCCACGGCGCCTCGCGCGCGATGGCGGCCCGCAGCACCGCGTCGCCGGTGTAGGCGTTGAAACCGCAGGCCGGTTCGGCCTGGTTCAGCACGGCATGGGTGCGGTAGCGGTCGGCGGGCGTCGCGTCCGGGGCGGAGCCGGCTATCAGCGCGGCGGGAGGCAGGGGTTGGTTCATGCGCGTCTCCGGGGTAGCTGCCGCAATGCGCCGGCAGCGGTGGCCACGCTGGCGCAGGCCAGCGTGGCGATCTGGTCGGCCAGCACGGCGACATCGTGGCGATAGGCCTCGGCCTGCGATTCCTGCTGGCGGTTCAGCGGCGACAAGGGGCCGATCAGGCCTTCCATGAAGCCGCCCACGATCACGGTGGCGGCGATGTCCGCCCGCACATCGGCGCGCATCTCGCCGGCGGCCTGCCCCTCGGCGACGATGGCGCGGATCGTTTCGCTGATGGCGGCGCGATAGGTCAGCCGTACCTCGTCGATCTCCTTGTCGCAGGGCTCGGCGATCAGCGCATAGGCCAGCCTTGGATTGCGCATGGCGCGCTTGACGAAGGTCGCCACCGCCGAATGCAGCCGCACGGTGGCGCCGCCGTCCGCCTGGGCGATGGCGGCCAGCACGTCCACCTCGCGCTGCGAGACCAGCGCCAGCACCTCGGCGAACAGTTCCGCCTTGGATGGGAAGTACCGGTACACCGTGCCCGTCGCGATGCCGGCCGCCGCCGCCACGCTGGCAACCTGGGCCTCGGTCCAGCCGCCTTCGCTCACCAGCGCGCGGGCGGCTTGCAGGATGCGGCTGCGGTTGTCCTGGAGACGGGCTTCGACTTCGGGGGTCTGACGGTAGGCCATGAAGAAATGAACCTTGATTCACACGATTCGATGAATCCTAGTTCATTTCTTTGGGGCGTACAAGGAATTCGCCCTTCCCCCGGGATTCCCCTGATGCGGCGACAACGCACGCTCCTCGGGCATGGCCCACCGGGTCCGGCCCTGCCGGCCTGCCAGCCACCTGAGCCAGGGCGCGGCATGGAATGCGCTCATCAGCGCGTACATCCAGGCCATGCCGTCGACCCGCCAGGCGTCGCCCCCGCACAGCATCCGCATGGCGGGATCGCCGTGCCAGGCGGCCAGCGCGGCCATCGCCGCGAAGACCGGCGCGGCGGCCAGGCACAGGCTGTCGGCCAGGCGCTTCATGGCTGGCCGTACTCGTCGCGGCGGCGCAGCCACATGCCGCTCTCGTTGCGCCCTTTCGGCGCGCGGTCCAGCCAGGCGTACATGCCCCAGATCGCGTCCGTGCCGCGCGAGTACGAGGAATAGCTGTGGTAGATCACGCCGTCCTGCAGCACGAAGGCGCTCATGCCCTCGCGTTCGCGCAGGTAAGTGGATGGGTCGGTGCCGGTCGTCGCCGCCCAAGACACGAATTCCGGCGGCGGCGCCGCTGCGGTCGCCAGCTTCATGGCGGGATCGTCGCGCCGGAAGTTGTATTCCGGCCCCTCGCGCTGCTGGGTCTCGGTGAACGAGGCATTGAAGTCGTAGTTGAAATCGCTGCCGGCCGACGAGGCCCACGGAAAGGTCCAGCCCATGCGCCGCTTGTAGATCTGAAGCTTGTCCAGCGGCGCGCGCGACACCGCCCACAGCATCACGTCATGATTGGCCAGATGCGTGACGATGCCGTTGAAGCCGTCGGCGATCGACGAGCAGGACGGACAGCCCGCCTTGTAGTCCGGCCCGAACATGAAGTGATAGACCAGCAGCTGCGAACGTCCCTGGAACAGGTCGGCCAGCGTGGCGCTGCCGGCGTCGGTCTGCAAGCGGTAGGTCTTGTCCAGCCGTACCCAGGGTAGCGCCTGGCGCTGCCGCGCCACCTCGTCGCCCTGCCGCGTCAGCTTCTTTTCCGCGTCCAGCAGTTCCAGCCGGGCGACCAGCCATTGTTCCCGTGTTCCGATCTTGTGCGCTTGCATTGCTCTCTCCTTGGTGTCCGTGCTCGCGCCGCGCTTGGCGCTTGCGGGGTTGTCGGGAGAGATATTGCGGCCGATCGGCCGCGCGGCGGGAGTAACAAGTCTGGCGCGTATCCAGCCAACACGCCTTCCTGCGCTACGCCGGATGCGCCTGGCATAGGCGCCGCCGCGAGCGACGCCGAGTCACTGCAGCGGCGTCCTGATCTTGATCCGCTGCCCATCGGGCGTCCCGCGCGTCGGACATGCCATCGGCTTCAGATCCTTGCCCAGGCAGACCCACAATTCCCTGAGCCGGTTGTTCGAGGCCACGCTGACGCGCAGGCTGTCGGCCGGCAGCGTCGGATTGAGCCGCAGGAAGGCCTGCTTGACGTCCCCCGCCGTGGCGTCGAGCAGGCGGTTGGGCGACAGGTCGGCGTTCTTGCCGGCCATGTCGCGCACGGTGGGGCGATGCAGCGTGCCGTACACGGCCTGGATGTCCGAGAAATAGCGCTCCGGCGAATTCCAGCCGCAGGTGCCGTGCGCCTGCCACTCGTTCTGCATCAGCTCCACGCCCGGCATCATGCACAGATGCTGCTTGAGCACGGACGCGGGCACGGCGCCGGCGGCCTGGCAGTTGCGCGGGTGATCGCGGCCCGAGCGGGCCTGGCCGTTCTGGGGCCACAGGCCATGCACCACCCATTCAAAGCGGTTGCCGGAAAAACACTGGAACGACTGCTTCTGCCGCTGCCCCTCGGGCCGGTTGCGCTGGGTCTCGCAATGCTCGGGCGACCAGGACAGCACCAGCGCCAGATAGTCCGTGGGCAGGTCCTTGTTGACGTAGTCCACGCGCTTGGGCGAGGCGCGCTCGATGGTGGACGGCAAGGCGCAGACTTCCTGGGCCGAGGCCGCGGCGGAGACCGCCGACAACAGCGCGATGAAGATCCATGCGTGCCTGCTGGCGGCATGCCGACGGTTGCGATCCATGACGATTCCTCCCGGTAGGCCGGACGTCCGGCGCAAGACTCTTGTTTAAACCAGAACGCCCCGATTGTGCGACTGGAATATGACAAGCTTCCCGCCCGGGCGGACGTGGGGACCCGCCCATTGCTGCGTTTTCTGGATGACTGCCATCCCGCCGCGCCCCCTACCCGCGCCGCGCGCCGGCTTCTACATTGCAGTCATCCAAACACTCACGGGAAGAACCCCCATCATGTCCACCACCGTCTTCGCCGCCCAATCGAGCAACGCCCCCACCGCCTCCCGGACCGCCTCGAACCGGCTGGGCGACGGCGCCGAACTGCTGGGCCGCATCATGCTGGCCGCGCTGTTCGCGCTGTCCGGCCTGGGCAAGATCTCCGCCTACGCCGCGACCGCCGGCTACATGGCGGCCGCCGGCCTGCCCGGCGCGCTGCTGCCGCTGGCCATCATCGCCGAAATCGGAGGCGGCCTGGCGCTCATCCTGGGCTGGAAGACCCGCGCGGTCGCCGTCCTGCTGGCCGGCTTCACGCTGCTGACGGGCCTGCTGTTCCACGCCAACCTCGGCGACCAGATGCAGATGATCATGTTCATGAAGAACCTGGCGATCGCCGGCGCCTTCCTGATCCTGGCCGCGCGCGGCGCGGGCAGCTACAGCCTGGATGCGCGCGCGGCGCGCTGAGGCCTGGCGCACGGGCCCCCTGCGCAAGCGCGGCAAGCGCACGCAGGGCCGGCCCGGCCGGGATCGGCGCACTCGTCACCACAGGATGATCTGCGAACAGCGGAACAGCGACAGCCTGCGCCCCTTTTCGTCGACCACGGTCGCGGACCACACCTGGGTCGAACGCCCCAGGTGTTCGGCCACGGCCTCCACGCTCAGCACCCCTTCCTTCGCCGTGCCCAGGAAGTTGGATTTCAGCTCCAGCGTGGTGAAGCCCTTGGCGCCCTCGGGCAGATGCGCCAGCGTCGCGTAGCCCGCGCAGGTATCGGCCAGCAATACCTGCGTGGCCGCATGCAGGTAGCCGTTGGGCGCCATCATCCATGGGGCGATGGTCATTTCCATGGTCATGCGTCCGTCCGCGATCCTCAGCGGCCGCAGGCCGAAGGTATCCGGCAGCGTGCCGCGCTGGCGTTCGAACAGGCTTTCAACGGTTTCGGTGTTGCGTGGCATGAAGCGTGCTCCCTGGATCGAGGCTTGGATCAACGGACGGCCGCGTAGCGCGGCGCAACGGTATTGCTGGACAAGTGGCCGGCCATGGCCAGGCGCGCGGCGTCGTAGGCGTCCCATTTCTCGCCCGCGTGCAGCGAGGGAATGGTGACCGCCTCGCCGCGCTCGAAGCCCAGCAGCGCCGCGTCCACCAGGTCCTCGGCGCGCATCACGATGCGCGGGTCCAGGTTCTCGACCGGCCGCCCGCCAATGGCCCAGAAATCGGTGGCGGTGGCGCCCGGCAGCACGGCCTGCACCTGCACGCCGACGGCGGCCAGTTCATGCCGCAGCGACTGGCTGAACGCCAGCACGAAGGCCTTGCTGCCGCCATAGACGCCGTTCAGCAGTTCCGGCGCGATGGCCACGACGGACGCGATGTTGATGATCGCGCCCCGGCCGCGCGCCACGAAGGCGGGCGCCGCGGCGTAGGCCAGCCGCATCGGCGCGGTCACGTTCAGCTCGACCATGCGGGTCATCTGGTCCACGTCGCTTTGCAGCAGCGGCGTATGCGTGCCGATGCCGGCGTTGTTCACCAGCAGGGTGATGCTGGCGTCTTCGCGCAGCAGGTCCTCCACCCGCGCCAGCGCGGCGCGGTCGCCCAGGTCGGCCGGCAGCACCTCGACCGCGCGGCCGCTGCGCGTGCTGATGGTGTTCGCCAGCGCGTTCAGCCGCTCGCGGTTGCGCGCGACCAGGATCAGGTCGTAGCCGCGCTGCGCCAGCCGGTCCGCGTACAGCGCGCCGATGCCGCTGGAAGCGCCCGTGACGAGCGCCGTGCCGGGATGAGTGTGTGCCATGGTGTTGCTCCTTGAAGGCGGACGGATGCCGTCCATGGCAAGCATGTTGCGGCTTGCCGGAAATGGCGTAAATGACGTATACAGTCATGAATCAAGACATCGATTCAAGGAACGATTCCATGCACCGCATCGGCTACGCGCTGCCCGAGGGCTTCCAGGTCATGGCGCTGGGCACCCAGACCGTGTTCGAACTCGCCAACCTGATGATGGCCGAGCCCTTCTATGCCGTGGACACCTATGCGCTCGACGGCTCGGCGCGCGCCTCGACGGGCCTGGCGCTGCAGGCCCGGCCGCTCACCGCGCGCAGCCAGGCCGACACCTGGCTGGTCGCCGGCACGCTGCAGCCGCTGGCCGCGCCGGCCACGCCCGAGCTGCTGCGGCTGCTGGACAGGTTCGCCGCGCGCGCCCGGCGCGTCGCCGGCCTGTGCACGGGCGCCTTCGTGCTGGCCGACGCCGGCCTGCTCGACGGACGCCGCGCCACCACGCACTGGTACTGGGCCGACGCCCTGCAGCAACGCCGCCCCCAGGCGCAGGTCGAGGCCGACCGCATCTACATCGCCGACGGGCCGGTCTGGACTTCCGCCGGCATGACCGCCGAGATCGACCTGGCGCTGGCGCTGGTGGAAAAGGACCTGGGCGCCAAGGTGGCGCGCGCGGTAGCGCACCGACTCGTCATGCACCAGCGCCGTTCGGGCGGCCAATCGCAGCACTCGGAAATGCTCAGGCTGGCGCCCAAGTCCGACCGCATCCAGCTGGCGCTGGAACATGCGCGGCGCAACCTCGCGCAACCGCTCAGCGTCGAGGAACTGGCCCAGGCGGCCAAGCTGAGCCCGCGCCAGTTCAGCCGCGTCTTCACGGCCGAGACCGGCCAGTCGCCCGCCAAGGCCGTCGAAGGGCTGCGGCTCGAAGCCGCCCGCCTGATGATCGAAGGCAGCCGGCATCCGCTGGAAGTCGTGGCCAGGGAAACCGGCTTTCGCGACCGGCGCCACATGCGCGAGGCATTCCTGCGCGGCTTCGGCATGCCGCCGCAGGCGGTGCGGCGCGAGGCGCGGACGACGCCCTAGTGTGCCGTCCCGCCGATACGCCCGCACGAAAGCCTCCCCTGGCCGCCACGGACAGGCTCCCCATTCCCCTCAAAACTGGACGAATCCAAGCCGCGCCCGCCCGCTAGTGCGCCCCGCCGCCCGCCTCTAAGCTGAAGGCCGTACAACCTACAGCACGGAAGGCAACATGGACACCACCACCCTCTCGCCGCAAACCTCGGCTCGTCCCGCCACCCGCGCCATCGTCCACCGGACGGCGGGCCGCGGCCACGGCCCCATCACCCGCCTGATGAGTCCATCCGACCTGGGCGAGCTGGCCAAGCCCTTCGTATTCCTGGACCATTTCGACGACCCCTCCATGCGCCCCGCCGCGATGCCGCTGCATCCGCATTCGGGCATCGCCACGCTGACCTACCTGATGGAAGGCTCGATCCGCTACGAAGACTCCACCGGCGCGGCCGGCGTCCTGCCGCCGGGCAGCGTGGAATGGATGATGGCCGGCGGCGGCGTATGGCACGGCGGCGGCGCCGCGGCGCAGGGCCGCGTCCGCGGCTTCCAGCTGTGGGTGGCGATGCCGCCGGCGCTGGAACACGCGCCGGCATTGAGCCGCTACATCGGCCCCGAAAGCGTGCCGAGCGTCGGCCCGGCGCGGGTGCTGCTGGGCCAGTACCAGGGCGTGGAAGGCGCAGCGCCCGCGCCGTCGCCCATGACCTATCTGGCCGTGCGGTTGCAAGCCGGCGAGCGCTGGCGCTACCAGCCGCCGCCCGCGCACACGGTCGCCTGGCTGGCCGTCAGCACCGGCCGGCTGCTCGCACCCGGCGCCATAGATGCCGGCGAAATGGCCATGTTCGAGGACTCCGGCCGGGCCATCGAGCTGCACGCCTCCCAGGATGCCGAGTTCGTCATCGGGTCAGCGGTCAAGCACCCGCATCCGCTGGTCCTGGGCAACTATTCCGTCCATACCAGCCCGGCGGCGCTGCGGCGCGGCGAGGACGGCATACGCCAGATCGATGCCGGACTCGGCCAGCGCCGCAGGGTACGATTCTGAACGCGCGCGCGTCCGGCATGGCGCCTGGCCCGCGACGCGGCGGGAGACATGCATGGTCGATCTGAACGATGTGGCGCTGTTCGTCCAGGTGGTGCACGCCGGCAGCTTCGCCGAGGCGGCGCGCCGCCTGGGCATGCCGTCCAACACCCTGAGCCGGCGCATCCAGCAGCTGGAAGCGGCGCTCGGGGCCCGGCTGCTGCACCGTTCGACCCGCAAGCTCACCTTGACCGAAGCCGGCGCGGCCTTTCACGCGCGCTGCGCCGA
Source organism: Achromobacter sp. Marseille-Q0513 (assembly GCF_018195695.1). Classification (NCBI taxonomy): domain Bacteria; kingdom Pseudomonadati; phylum Pseudomonadota; class Betaproteobacteria; order Burkholderiales; family Alcaligenaceae; genus Achromobacter; species Achromobacter sp. Marseille-Q0513. The sequence continues at coordinate 23,993 of NZ_JAGTJY010000043.1, forward strand.
TTCCGTCGAAACCCTGTCCGACGCCGCCACCGACATGGCGGACGGCGGCCTGCCGCCGGGCGGCAAGATTCGCGTGGCGGCGGCGGCGGATTTCTTCAACTGGTTCCCGATGGAATGGGTCGCCGAGTTCCTGGACGCCCATCCCAAGGTCAGGCTGGAATTCGCGCTCAGCGACGGCCGCGCCGACCTGGTGGCCGAGCGCATCGACCTGGCCATCCGCGCCGGCCAGGTGCTGGAACCCACGGTGGTGGCGCGCCGCATCGGCGCCGGCCAGCAGACCCTGGTCGCCAGCCCCGCCTACCTGCGGGCTCACGGCACGCCTCGATCACCGGAGGACTTGCCGGCCCACGACTGCATCGTCATGTCCTCGGCCTCGGGACGCCCGTCCTGGCGGCTGGACGGTCCCGACGGCGTCATCGACATGCCTGTCTCCGGCCGCCTGCAGGCCAATTCGGCGCAGGCCCTGCTGCAGGCCGCCATGGCCGGCCTGGGCATCGCGCTGTTGCCCGACATCATGAGCGCGCCCCACCTGCGCAGCGGCGCGCTGGTGCCAGTGCTGCCGCAATTCGGCGTCAAGGGCGTGGACGTCCACCTCGTCTACCAGAGCCGGCGCCAATTGCCGCGCGCGGTCCAGGCCTTCGTCGAATTCACCATCGCCAAGATGCGCGATTCCGGGCTGGTACAGCCGACCTGATGCCGCTGGCGGCGCGGCGCGACGCCCGCCGACCAGGCCGCCGTTTCCAATCTGCGATCCCCCCTCCCTGCGCCGGCCCCGGTTGGCGCCCGCATGCCTGCGCGCCGAGACCGCGCGGGGCTGCGCCAGCGTCCCCCGCCATTTACTCCCGCTGCGGTGCCGGATCTTTTTTGTGTTTTTTTTGTATAAATAGAATCCGATACCCAAGGGAAATCCCCAATAAACACTGGCATCGCCCAACGAGTACAAAGCCACTATTGTATTTTTTTTGTACTTTTTATGAAAATCGCACTCCTGGGTTGCGGCGAAGTCGGCTCCTGCTACGGACAAGCCTGGACCGCCGCCGGCCATCACATCATCGGCATCTGCGAACTGCGCGACGACGAGGCCATGCGCGCCCGCGCTACCTCGCTGAACGCCGCCCTGCACGCCGAACCGGGCCCCTGGCTGGCCGAGGCCGACATCGTGGTGTCGGCGGTCTACGGGCATAGCGCCTCGGCCGTGGCGCAGGCCTGCTTCCCTTTCCTGCGCGTGGACGCCGTCTACGCCGACTTCACCACCGCCAGCGCCGCCGACATGCAGGCCGCTGCCGGTGCGGCCCGGGCGCGCGGGCTGGCCTTCACGGACGTGGCCATCATGGGCGCCATCGCCCTGCTGGCCGAGCGCACGCCGCTGCTGTGCGCCGGCCAGGGCGCGGACCAGGTGATCGCGCTGGCCGCCAGCGGCGGCGCGCCGGCCCGCGCCATCGACGGCGCACCCGGCGACGCCGTGCGGCTCAAGCTGCTGCGCAGCATCATGACCAAGGGCATGGAAAGCCTGGCCGTGGAATGCCTGGTCGCCGCCAACGCCATGGGCCTGCGCGCCTCGCTCTACGAGGTGCTGTCCGACATCGACCGCACGCCGCTGACCACCTTCATGGACGCCTTCGTGCGCTCGCACGTGGACCACGCCGGGCGCCGCCACGCCGAAGTCCGCGAAGCCCGCGACCAACTGCACGAAGCCGGCCTGGAGCCGCTGGTGCTGGACGGCGTGGAGCGCCTGTTCGCGCGCACCGCGCGCCATCTGGAAGCCGCCCGCGCCCAGGGCGGCGTCGAAGTCGAAGACACCGTCCCCGCGCGGCTGGCCTGGCTGGAGCAGCTGGCCCGCCAGCGCTGAAGGCCCCGCGCATCGAATCCCGGCCGCAACGCGCGGCCGCACTTCTAAAAACACAAGAGGAAGACAATGAAACGCATCAAGACGCTCATCGGCGCCGCGCTCCTGGGCGCCTGCGCCGCCGCTTCGGCCGCCGACCTGGGCAAGGGCCCCATCACCATCATCTCGCCGTTCCCGCCCGGCGGCGGCACCGACACGCTCACGCGCATGATCGGCAGCGCCATCGCCGAGGAAACCGGCTGGAACATCGTCGTGGAAAACAAGCCCGGCGCCGGCGGCAACCTGGCGCTGGACGCCACAGCCCGCGCACAGCCGGACGGCCACACGCTGGTCATGGCGCAGACCGACAACATCGTGCTCAACCCCTGGCTCTACAACAAGCTCAGCTACGACACCTTCAAGGACTTCAAGCCCGTCGGCCCGGTCGCGTCCTCGCCCAGCGTGTTCGTGGTGCTGCCCGAGTCGCCCTACAAATCGATCGCCGACGTGGTCAAGACCGCCAAGGCCAAGCCCAACTTCATCTCGCTGGGCATGCCCGGCGTGGGCGGCACAGGCGACCTCACCGGCTACCTGTGGCGCCAGGCCGCCGGCATCGAGCTGATGCACGTGCCGTATCGCGGCTGGGCGCAGGCCTATCCCGACCTGGCCAGCAACCGCATCGACATGTACGTAGGCTCGGTCGCCACGCTGCTGTCGCAGATCCGAGGCGGCAAGGTCCGCGCGCTGGGCGTGGTGGCGACCGACCGCTCGCCCGCCCTGCCCGACGTGCCCACCTTCGTGGACAGCGGCTATCCCACGATCAACCAATCCATCTGGTGGGGCCTGATGGCGCCGGGCAAGACGCCCGACGACGTGGTCGCCACGCTGAACCAGGCGCTGCGCAAGGTGCAGGCCAAGCCCGAGCTGGTCAAGAAGCTGGAAGACGCCGGCTACACCGTGATGAGCGGCACGCCGGCCGACCTGGCGCAGCGCCATCGCGCCGACCACGACGTGTTCGGCAAGGTGGTCCAGGACGCTGGCATTCCCAAGCAATGACGCGGATGCGCATCAACACCGACAAGACGGAAGCAGCATGAACGGATTCCAGATACATACACGCACGCGCGCGGTCGCGCCGGACCTGGCGGAACGGTTCCGCCGGATTCCGGTGGCCAATATCAGCGACTGCATGTCGCGCATGACGGCCGGCGGCCCGCGCCTGCGGCCCATGCACGGCGGCGCGGTCATGGCCGGCCCGGCGCTCACGGTCCGCACCCGCCCCGGCGACAACCTGCTGGTGCACAAGGCGCTGGACCTGGCGCAGCCGGGCGACGTCATCGTCGTCGACGCCGGCGGCGACCTGACCAATGCCATCATCGGCGAGATCATGACCAGCTATGCCCGCTCGCGCGGCGTGGCCGGCATCGTCATCAACGGCGCGATCCGCGACTGCGGCGCGATCCGGCAGGGCGACTTCCCCGTCTACGCCGCCGGCGTGACCCACCGCGGCCCCTACAAGGACGGCCCCGGCGAGATCAACGGCATCATCGCGCTGGACGGCATGACCATCGCGCCCGGCGACCTGATCCTGGGCGACGATGATGGCGTGCTGGCGATTCCCTGCGACCAGGCCGAGGCGCTCTATCAGGCCGCCCAGGCCAAGCACGAGGTCGAGGAACGGATGCTGGCCGACATCGCCGCCGGCACGCTGGACACCTCGTGGATCGACGCGCGCCTCAGGCAGCTCGGCTGCGCGGGGGTCTGACGATGACAGCGCCCGCACAGCATGCGTTCACGGTCGCGCGGCTGGACTTGTGGATCGATCCCGTCTTCGACGCGACCATCCAGGACGACGCCGCGCTGCGCCTGTCCGTGCTGGCGGCCGCCGCCGAGGATGCGCGCACGGCCGATGGCCTGGCGCAGGCGCGGGCTTATCACGTCAGCGCCGCCAAGGACGAGGTCCCGCGCCGCTGGCAGGTCACGCCTGACCTGCTCGCGGCCTGTCCGCGACTGCTGTGCGTGTCCTCCGGCGGCGCGGGCTACGACACGGTCGATGTCGCGGCCTGCACGCGAGCGGGCGTGGCCGTGGTCAACCAGGCCGGCGCCAACGCGGCCTCGGTCGCGGAAATGACCTATGCGCTGCTGCTGTCGCTGGTCAAGCGCCTGGACGAATCGGGCGCGGCCCTGCGCGCCGGCACGGCCCGCAGCCGCGAAGCGCTGATGGGACGCGAGATCGAGGGCCGCGCCCTTGGCCTCATGGGCATCGGCGAGATCGGCCGCCGGGTGGCGCGCATCGCGCAGGGCTTCGGCCTGACGGCCATCGCCTGTGATCCGCTATTGACCGCCGAGGAAATCCGCGCGCGCGGCGCCGAGCCCGTGGACTTCGACACCCTGCTGGCGCGGGCCGACATCGTCAGCCTGCACTGCCCGCTGGACGACGCCACGCGCGGCCTGATGGACGCGCGGGCCTTTGCCCGCATGAAGCCGGGCGCGCTGTTCCTGTCTACGGCGCGCGGCGGCATCCACGACGAAGACGCGCTGCTGGATGCGCTGGACAGCGGCCACCTGGCGGGCGCGGGGCTGGACGTGTGGCGCGTCGAGCCGCCCTCGCCGGCGTCGCGGCTGCTGCAACACCCCAACGTAGCCAGCGCCTTCCATACCGGCGGCGTCACGCACGAAGGCCGCCGCACGGTGGCGGCGGGCGCCGCGCGCCAGATCTCGCAGATGCTGGCCGGCATCCGGCCCGAGCGCCTGCTCAATCCCGACGTCTGGCCCCGGTTCCTGGAACGGCTGGCGCAGGCCCAGGACGGCTGACGGCGGCAGGCCACGGGCAGCACGCCAACGATGGGCGGATCGTCGGCGCAGGGACGGTTGCGCATGAAACGGCTGCCGAGGACAGATCGCCCTCGCCCCGCTGGACACCTCCAGTCGCGGACCGCACCCGCCGTCCGCTATAGTCCAGTCTTTGGATGACACGCCTGCCTCACCATGTCCAACGCCAGCGATCACGTATACGGGGAACTGCGACGCCGCCTGATGGCGGGTTCCTTCCTGCCCGGCGAGCGGCTGCGCGAAGAGCACATCGCCGCCGAGATGTCGGTCAGCCGCACGCCCGTGCGCAACGCCATCGAACGGCTGATCGCCGACGGCCTGGTGACGCGCGAGGAGCGACGCGGCGCCGTGGTGCTGGGCTGGCAGGACCGCGACATCGACGAGGCCTTCGAGCTGCGCATGCTGCTGGAACCCTACGCCGCCGGGCTGGCCGCAAGCCACGCCAGCGACGCGCAGATCGAGGAACTGGAACGGCTGAACCAGTCCATGCAGGATGCGGTCCGCTCCACCGCCGCCGATCGCGTGCAGCAGGTCCAGCAGCTGAACAACCAGTTCCACCACAAGCTGCTGGAAGCCGCGCAGTCGGCGCGCGTGCGCACCATGGTCGAGAACCTGCTGGACATGCCGATCATCATCGGCTCGTTCTATTTCTACGGCGACGACGACATGCTGCGCAGCGTCGAGCACCACCGGCAGATCATCGCCGCGCTACAGGCGCGCGACGCCGAATGCGCCTCGCTGGCGGTGCGCTTTCACCTGGCGGCCACGCATCTGCTGTTCCGCAATCACCGCAAGGGCAAGGCGCAGCCGGCGGCGGCGGAGTAGCGCGCCCGCACGAGCCGAAATCGCCCCGATCATGTCCGACCACACAGGCGCCCAGCCTTCTGCCCATGGCGGCGCCCTGGCATGGGGCGCCACCCCGGCCGTCCTGCATGCCCTGGCGGCCGAGGACATTCCGCTGACGCCGGACGAACGCGCACGGGCGAATGCCTTCGCGCACGACGCGGACCGACGCGACTTCATCGCCGCGCACCGGCTTGTCCGGGCCCTTGCCGCCTCGATCATCGGCGTGCCGCCCGGCACGATCACCCTGCTGCAACGCTGCGACACCTGTGGCGGGCCGCATGGCCGCCCCGTCCTGCCCGACCATCCATCGCTGCATATCAGCCTGAGCCACGCCAAGGGTGTCGTCGCCGCCGCATGCGGCAACAAGCCGGTAGGCATTGACATGGAAAGATGGCACCTGTCGCATCCGGATCACAGCGACCTGGATTACGCGCTCGCCCCCGCCGAACGGCAGCGGCTCCAATCCATGGCCGCGTCAGACACCGAGACTGGCGCGGCCATCACGCCCGCCGCGCTGGCCTTCCTGCGGCTCTGGGTGCGCAAGGAATGCCTGGTGAAACTGGGCCGGATCACGCTGGACCAGCTGGACAGCGTGGATTTCTCTGCCTTCATGCAAACCGAGTCGGTCGCGCAAACCGCCGTGGCGCACTTCGAGCACCAGGGCCTGCGCTACTCCGAATGGCTCGATCCGGAACTGAGGGTCGTGGGCACGGCGGTCGGCGACGGCCCTTTCGATATCCATCAGTTTCGTTAAGGCTCCCGCTGCGCGGGCCAGCCCCGGCGCGCGGCGGCCCCGGCGGCCCAGCCTCCCGACAATGCCCGATTGCCGTCCTAGTAGTCCCGCGCCGCATCGAACCAGCGCTGCGCCTGCTCCTCGGTCACGCCCAGCCGCAAGGCCGAATCCCCCTGGCTGAACTGCCAGACGGCCTCGCCAATGTCGTCGCGCTCAGAGGTCTCGATGCCCTTCATCTGGTTGAAATGCGCGGCGAAGGCCGTGATCGCGGCCTGCGCCGCCTTGATATCCGCCGCGCTGTCGAGCGCGTCCCGCGCCGCATCGTAGGCCGCGTTCGCCGCTTTGGCCTGACGGCCGCTCCAACCCGAGAAGGGCCGCCCGTACTCGCTTTGCCACCAATCCGGCTTGCGCAACTGGCTGACCGAGGCATGGCTGGTCCAGGCCCGCTGCTGTCCACGCGCCTTCATCTGCGCCCTCAGCCGCTTGCCGGCGGCCTCGTCGACGTTGTAGGCAATGAAGCGGTCCAGCAGCGGCCAGCTGTCCAGCGGCGGCAGGCCCTGCAGGTCAGGCGTGAACCGGATTTCCAGGGCTCGCAGACGAGGCAGCCGCAACAGCGCGTCCCAATCGGCGAAACGGCCCCACAGCATGAGCTGCGTCAGCGCCGGAAAGCGCTCGATGCCTTGCAGGGAAATCGCCTGTCCCATCGGCCCGCCATGGAGCGACAGCGACGACGCCTGTTGCAGCAGACCCAGGTCGGGCAGGACATAAGGCGCCATGCCTGGCCGGCGGCCCGGCGTGGGCGCCAACGTCAGCGAACCCGGCGGCTCGCCGTCGGCGGTCAGGCGCGACAGATCGCCCAACAGGTGCAGCGCGCAACCCGGCGGCAGCGTCATGTCAAGATGACCGCCGCCTTCCTCCAGGCGCAGCTGCAAGGTCTGGATCCGCGCGGCGCCGGCGTCGACGCGGCGTGCATCGCCGAATGCCGGCGTCCAGCTGAATTGCTCGATGGGGCGACGCTCGGACCAGCCGATGAAGCCGGCGTCATTGCCGTGATAGCCGATATGGCGCGGCCACGGCGATCCCGCCGGCGTGGCATAGGGATCGAACGCCGGCCAGTGGATCGCCGCGTCGGGCGCGACGTGCAGATCGGCCTTCTTGCCCATGCCGGCGGGTCCGATGACCAGATCGCCGCGTCCCGCTTCCCGGATGAGCACATGACTGCCCGGTTCCGTCAGGCCGAGCGCATAGCGCCCGGCATCGCTCACGGAACCCTCAGGCTGATCGGATACGTCCATGACTGCGGACATAGATTGCTCCTGGTGATGTTAAGCATGCGACCCGGCGCAGGCCGGCGGCACTCGACGCCCTGCTCGACGCCCTCACAGCGTCATGACCGGCTGGTCTTCGATGCGGAAGAACAAGGCGCGCGGCCCCAAGAAGTCCGATCCCTCCAGATACTCGAACTCCACGCGCTGACCCGGCTCGGCCACCGGCCCGAAGTGCTCGACCCGGTACATCAGGCCCCCGATGCGATAGTTGTGAACCAACGTGGAAACGTTCGAGTTGGTCGTGCGCAAGCGATAGGTCACGACTTCCTCGACCAGGCCGCGCACGCCGTGCTTGTACCGCGCGCGCTTGAGCCTGGGACTGCGCATGCCCAGCACGAGTCCCAGCAGGAAAAGAAAGCCGGCAAGCAGGATCAAGGGGCTCCAGAACAGGCTGCCGACCAGCACCGCCAGGGCGACCACGTAGAAGAACTTGCGCAGACTCAGTTCTTCATTGCGCACGGCCTCGCGGTCGGCATCGCTGATTTCCTCGACCGAATTCCAGACTTGCGTGCTCATCGGATATTCGGCGCGCAGCAGCACGGGCGGCGTGTCGGGCGACAGCGTCAGCAGATGCAGCCGCACGGGCAGGTCAGTCAGCGCCGCGGCCGCCAAGGGCCGGAAGCCATCGCGGGTGTCTCTGGACACCTCGTTCCAGAACGGCAGGGCCACATTCACGCGCTGCTCGCCAAAGGCGTAGCAGATGCCGGGCGACTCGGCCGGGCCGAAGCCGGTCAGATGGCCAGCAACGATCTGCTTGGGCATGCGCCCCTTCAAGACCTGATTGAAGCGACGCCAGGCGCGCGGCAGCTTCAACAACCTGCGCCCGAGAAACACCGCAAAGGCCCCCATCGCCGCCGTGCACAACAGGATCACCACGCCGTCGCCACTGATCAGCAAGCTGCGGTCGACAATGACCAGCACCACGAACAGGACCACGCTGCTCGCCAGCAGCAGGAACATCAGGCCGGCGAACACGGCCGTCAGCGCTCTGCCACCGCGGCTGCGGCGCAGCAGCAGGATGTCCTCGTCGGACAGGGGTTCTTCCGTGACTTGCAGGGTTGCGCTCATGCTTGCCGTCATCTCCTTCTCAAAACGCGTCGCGCCACGATCGCGCTCAATAGATTCCGTAGGGAACCTCGACCGCCAGGGGCTTGCCGCCCTGGGCCGGACGCAGCGCATAGGCATGCACCATGCCGTCGTCGCTGGCCAGCGGCACATCCTTGCGCGTCACGCTGTAACGCTGGCCATCGAGTTCCAGCGTGCGCGGCGCCACCGCCCGGGCCTGGGCGGGCAGCAGCAGGCCGCCCAGCTCGTCGGCCATGTCCGAGAATTCGTAGTCGAGCAAGGCGCCCTCGGCGCGCAACAGCTGCACGCGGGGCCGGTACGGCGCGGCGTCCAGGTTCCAGCCGTTGACCAGATCGGTGATCCACGGGCCCGGAATGCCGTAGTTGCTGTCCAGCTCGGCCTCGCTGATCTCCGGCCCGACCACGACCAGGCAGCACACGGTCTTGCCGGCCTGGTAGTCGTACACCGCCCACTTGCCGCCCGCGGCAACCACGCCGGGCAGCATCGAGAAACGGTATTGCTGATTGAACTGCGCATCGGACACCTTGCGCCAGGCGCCGACGGCGGGCGGCTGCGCCGAAGGCGTTGCCGACGACGCGGGCGCCTGCGCCGGTTGCTGTGCCGGTTGCTGCGCCTGGCACGCCAGCGTCATCAGCATGCCCGCGGCCAAGGCGGCGACTTTGCTCGGTAAACGGATCATGTGTGGTCTTGGGCGGTTTGAAGTGTTTCGAGGGATGTTGGTCAAGCAAGGGATCAGCCGGCGTCCCGCCGCGCTACCCCGGCAACTTGCCCTGCTTGCGCGTCGCGCGCTCAGCCAATCGCTGCGCCATGTCCTGCTGGCGCTGCATCAGCTCGGCGATCTGCTCGGCATACAGGTCGGTCAGGTCGCCTTCCAGCGGCTCCGGATCGGTCATGTCGTCGATCACCACGACCGTTCCCGCCTGATCCACGCCCCAGATCCGGCTGCCGTCGCCCACGATCTTCAGCACGGGCAGGATGCCGGGCAGGCCGGCCTCGGCCAGCTGGCGCTGCTGCGCCGCGATGCTGGCCCATTCAGGCAGTTCCGGCGCATCGATGCCCAACAGCACCAGGCCGCGCCAGAAGGTCCAGGCGGGGCCGACCTCGAATTCCTTCGCATGCGGCCAGACTTCCTCGCGCGCCATCACGCACAGGCCGTTGGCGCGCTGACAGAAGGCCGCGAACGCCGCCGGCAGCGGGAAGCCGACAGCAGCCTCCAGGCTGTATATCGCCTGCGCGTCGGGCGCGGGCGCGGCCACGACCTCGAAGTACTCGGTGTCAACGGGATCCAGGATATCCCACATGCGTTCATGAAACTGTTCGGCGGTCTGGGTCATGCAGGCTTCCTGAATCAAAGAAAAATACCGGCTCGCCGCGCGGGCGGGAACCTTGAAGGCACGCCACTATATCGCTGATCGCGGCGGCCCGGCGAACACCGACGGACGCGCTATGGCGTCCCCGACGCCAACAGCGCCTTGGCGGCCTTGGCGGCGGCGGACCCACCGGCAAAGCCCGCCAGCCAGCCGCGCAGGTCCGTGTCCGTCACAGGCTGCGCATGGCGCAACGACTCATCCAGCAGCACCGTCAGCAGCGCCCCGATGCCGCGCGCCTTGGGGTCCAGGCGCGGCAACAGCTTGCCCAGCACCGCGATGACGGCCGCGGGCGCGAGCGTCGCCGCGTCGGTGAAGGACTCCGCCCAACGCGTCAGGACGATGGCGGGCGCGCAGGCGGCGTAGGCCTGTGCCGCTGCCGCCGCGTCCACGCGGCCCGGGATCGCGGCGGCAAACACCTCCACCGCCTGCGCGCGCACCCCGGCCTGCTTGGCCGCCATGCCCAGGGCCAGCAACTGGGCCGTTACGGAATGCCAGGCGCCCGGATGCGTGGCCAACACGCGCAGGATGGCGGCCGCGCGGTGTTCGGCATCGTCGCCCGCCGCGACATTCATCAGGCCCAGATTGGCGGCCGTCAGCGGCAAGGTCGACGCCGGATGGGCCAGGCCGAGTTCGGCGCAGACCAGCGCATGGGCGTCTACGCCGTCGTTGTAGCGCAGCGGGCCCGACGGAATCAGCGCCGGCTGCGTGGCCGAAGGCGCTTCCATGGGCTCCGCTTGGATCTCGGGGTGCCACCACACCCATTGCGGAGAGCCATCAGCCTTCAAGGTTTCCGACCCACGGCTGTGCCACTCGATCCGCAAGGTGTCGGTGATCTGCGGCCATGCGCCGCCGGTGGCCTCGACCACGCGCGCGCGCTGTTCGGCCGGCACGCGCAGCAAGGCCTGGGTCAGATCCACCGGGAACGGCGCGCCGCTCCCCTTGCCCGCCTCGAAACGGGCCAGCAGGACATCGGCATCGACCCAGCCCTGCGTGTCGGTGGGCGTGGCCAGCAGCGGACGGCGCGACGCCCTGCCCTGCACGATCCCCGCCACCTCGCGCAGCCGGGTGATGAAGCTGGGCAGCATGGTGGTTTCCTCGGCGCTGGGCAGCGCCTTGGGTTCGCCCACGTTCTCGCGCACCCACTCGCCATCGACCTGCCGGCTCCTGGTGTTTTGCCAGTACTTTCGAGGCAGGAACGCACTCGCGGGATCATGCGCCGCCAGCAGCAGCGCCGCCGCGTAGTGCTGCTCGTCGCGCTCGGCCAGGTAGCGCGCCCGCTTCGCCAGGGGCGCGACCGTGGCCGCCACCTGCCCGGACGTCGCCAGCCAGGCCAGCGCCAGCTCGAATTCCAGCGCGTCGGCGGACGCTTCCAGCAGCGCGGCGTAGCGCTCCTGGGCGTCCTCGTCGGTCCAGGGGCGCAGCGGCCCGGGCGGCGGCAAGCCGGGCAGCGCGTCGGACGAAGGCTGGGCATCACCGCCCGCCGTCAGCCCACCCCCTGCCGCGCCCCCGGCCTCGGCGTCCGGCAGCATGGCCGCCCCCGCCGG
>NZ_JAGTJY010000440.1:0-635 GCF_018195695.1 Achromobacter sp. Marseille-Q0513
TGTAGCGCTGCCCTGACGGGAGTTTTCTTGGCCATTACACGGCCTCATTGACGGCTTTGCGCACCGCATCGCCAAAGCGTGATGAGAACGTGGTCAATCCTCCCCAGCCCGCGATGCGTTCATCTTCCGAACCGGGGTCCAGGGAAGTGATGTCCATGGAGCGTACCTTTCCAGAATCGTCGAATTCCAGCAGGTGCGCGCGATAGTCTTTTTCGAGAGCCGCTTTTGCTACAAGCCGCATGGTTTGGGAGTGGGGTACGTCGAAGGCTTCGCAGACAAGTTGCGAACGTGCCTGATGGATTTTCAACTGGCGCATCATCCATAGCATGGTCAAGACATGCGGCGAGTGCGTCGATAGCACGACTCGATAGCCGCGCCACAGTAGATCAAGCACCAATAGCATTGTTGCCGTGACTGCCTGCGGGTGCAAGCCCATCTCGGGTTCCTCAATCACAACCCAATCCGTTTCTGTGCGTTTGCGTTGTTGGGTCGATGGAAGCAAGTGATAGAGGCCGAGCAACAGAGGCGTGAACTCGCGTTGACCCGCCGTCCATGTCATGAACGGCAAGTGCATGCTTCCATGCGTCAGGCGCAAAAGCTGCGCATGTTGATGGTCTTCTTCAATACCAACCTGC
>NZ_JAGTJY010000441.1:0-633 GCF_018195695.1 Achromobacter sp. Marseille-Q0513
TCAGCTGGCCGTAGCGGCCCAGGTACTGCACCTGGCCCTGCGTGTAGGCCTGGCCGCCGCTGCGACCGCGCTGCACCGACCAGCCCGTGCCGCCCTCGTAGTCGATCGAACGCTGCGCGCCCATGTTGTAGCTGTCCTGGCCCTGCTGGCGGCTGGCCGATGCGAAGACCTGGGTACGGTCCCCCAGCATCAGCGTCAGGCCCAGGTACACGCCGTTCGAGTCGGACTGGTTGAAGTCGTGGAACGCACTCAGGTTCATGGCCACGCGGCTGTGCAGGTTGACGGTGTAAGTCGCCGAGCCCAGCTTGGCGGCCGGCGCGTCCGGCTGGCGATAGCCGATGTAGCTCAAGGCCACGCTCTGCGACCGCGTGATGGGAAACGACACGGTCGCGCGATCCGTCTGGCGCACCACCGGCGCGTCTTCGCGCGAGCCCAGGTCGCCGTAGTCGCCAAGCGCCCGGGTGGACAACAGGTCCAGGCTGAACTCGGGCCGCACGTACTGGTAGCCCAGGCTGGCCTGACCGCCCGCGTAGCGGCCGGCGCTGCCGGCCAGCGAACCGCTCAGCACGCCCGCCTCGCCCAGCCTGACCAGCGCGCCCGCGCCCAGGTTGTAGACGCCGGGCGCGCTTTCGG
>NZ_JAGTJY010000442.1:0-626 GCF_018195695.1 Achromobacter sp. Marseille-Q0513
GCCTTGTAGCTACCGCCGAAGTTTTGCACCCAATCGGAAGCCATCAGTGTCTGGCCATTGATCTGCAACACCGCGTGCATGACACTCTTATGTTCAGCTTCGGAAAACTTTTCAGCGTCCAGGGCTTCTCCATAGGTGCTCTGATGCACGATGGTTCCGCCGAACAGCTTGGCGTAGAACGCGATAGCGTAAGCTCCCCCTTAAGGTAGACACCAGCCGGTAGAATTTCGGAGCCTCCCTGAGTCGGAGATTCCCTTGAAGAAAAGTAGATTTGCAGAGAGCCAGCTCGTTGCAGTGTTGAAGGAGGGCGAAGCCGGCATGCCGGTCGCCGAACTGTGCCGCAAGCATGGCATCAGCAACGCTACGTACTATCTGTGGAAGAGCAAGTACTCTGGTGTTCAGGTGTCCGAGTTGCAGCGGCTACGCGAGCTGGAGGCTGAGAACGCCAAACTTAAACGCATGTTTGCTGACTTGGCGCTGGAGAACGCGGCGATCAAGGACGTCTTAAATCGAAAATCCTGACGCCGTCGGCCAGGCGCGAGGTGGTCGAACAGCTAGTGCAAACCAAGCTTTCAATCACGCGCGCTTGTCAGATTGCCGGCCTTTCGCGGGCGGCGTACTACAAG
>NZ_JAGTJY010000443.1:0-623 GCF_018195695.1 Achromobacter sp. Marseille-Q0513
GGCCGGTGCTGGATTACCAGCGTATCGACACGGCTTTTGACCAATGGTCTGCCGAGCAGCGCTGGCATGACCGCTATGTGTTCGAGGAGAACATCTTCCAGACCTGGCAGGGCCTGGTGGCGCGCTACATGCGCATTGCCGAGCATCCGTTCTCGCTCGACCCGACGACGCTGCGCCGCAACGATGATCCGCCGGACTATGTGGCCTTCCGTGAAGCGGCCATCAACCTGTTGATCCACCAGGACTATGGCGACCACGGGCGCAAGGCCTCCATCAAGTTGTTTACCGACCGCACGGTGTTCTGGAACCCCGGCGATGCCTTTGCGACCGAAGCCGAGCTGTTGGATCCCACTGAAAAGGAAGTGCGAAACCCGGCCATCGTGAAGGCGTTTCGCCGCATTGGTTTGTCGGACCAGGCCGGAACCGGCATTCGCGCCATTTTCCGCAACTGGCGCGAGTTGGGGCGCACCCCACCTCTGTTGAAAAACGACAAGGCGCGCAAGGATTTTGAGCTGGTGTTGATCAACAAGCCCCTGGTCACCGAGGCCATGCAGCGCTTGCGCCAAACCCTGGGGGCGAACTTGACGCCCGAGCAGGCGGGTGTGCTGGCGTTGGCGCTGTCT
>NZ_JAGTJY010000444.1:0-623 GCF_018195695.1 Achromobacter sp. Marseille-Q0513
GTAGTGGGCAATACGTGTGGAGCCGTTTCCCCTACGTGTTCGAGTAGGAGGCGGGAGCTGGAGGGCCGATTTGGGCGACTGCAAACAGCTCGCTCATTCTGATCTGGTTTTCATGGCGTAGCTTGAGGCTGTCCACCATAGTAATTTCTTTCTTAGTTAGGTAAGTGGTCTGGACTCCGCTACGAAGAGATGCATTGACTTTGATCCAAGGCCGCCTAAAACGCGTTTGTTGTCGGGATTGCTGCCAGAGTTGCCAGAACCACACGTCAAGCGGCAAATCCACAACGAGGCTCTGACCAGCGCGTATCGTTGCTGGAAACGGCGCCGATGGGCCCGCAGGGGTAGCAGTTGGTTCGGTCACATTGTCAATTGGGGCGAACATCGTACTCTGCCATTGGCCCTTTCCAAGAGGGACACCCAGGCTTGCGTCATAGACAGTGACGTCAGCCAATCCTATATTGCGAACGAGGATGGAAAGGAACGTCGTAACTTTCAGAGGGTCTTGGACCACCTGCATGCGTTCGCCTAGTGTCAACCGCACTTTGGGGGCGTGTTGCCTGCGCGCGAGATGCAAAGAAATAATAACTGCTGCCATAGTGCCCAATGCACCAATAATTTGGGCC
>NZ_JAGTJY010000445.1:0-618 GCF_018195695.1 Achromobacter sp. Marseille-Q0513
GTACAGGGAAGAGTTCCCCACGACCGGCCTGGTCGGCATACTTGCTGGACCTCCTAACTTCGGCGTAGAGGCACGTGCCGTTCGCCTCTGGGCATTGCTTTCGCCCCGGCCCGCCAGCGGACGAGCTGCTCTGAACCTCATCATCGTCAGATTCATTGTCCCCACCAACCACCGTGTCGGATTGCGGCGCAGCCTTCGACGACTGCCCCACTTCTGGTGTGCCCCTTCGGGTGACCTCGCGGAGCTTTTTGACCTGCGACCTGTTGATCTTGCCTTCCGAAGACTCCAGGAACTGCTTCACGGCTTCAGGCGCGGCAGCATGAGCGACGACGAGTTCTTTCGCGAGGGTAACGTCCGAGACCTGCCCATTCGCAACGGCTTCCGCGACCGGCTCAGGTAGATTGAGCATTGCGGCGTGCATGCTTACCCAGGCCTTGGATTTTCCGAGTGTTCGTGCCAGATCAGCTTGTGTCTGTCCCTGCGACAGCTCCGTACCTATGTAGTCGGCAATTTCACGAACGGTCAGCTGCTCATGCTGAATGTTCTCGAGCATTTGGTCGCGCTTGCTGAACTCGGGATCCAAGTTTGCCGCGATCTGTTTGAGACCAGCGCACACAG
>NZ_JAGTJY010000446.1:0-613 GCF_018195695.1 Achromobacter sp. Marseille-Q0513
TGCCGCTCACGCCCAACGAGTGCGCCGCCGACTTCAGCCCCTGTTGCGCAATCCGTTGCACGAGCAAATAGCGCCCGTGCGCAGTAAGTCTGGCATTCTTATGGCTGTTCATCCGGTTGAGTTTCCTGTGTCACTGAAGCGTAGAGAACTCCAGTTTCCCAGACTCTTCCGGGTGAACAACCTATTGGAACATCACAGCTAGCACTGGGTTGGCTGTGATTATTCCGCAGGTCATAGCGTACTCGAACGACTGCTTGAGGACGCCGCGTACGGCTCCGGCTGCGGCATCTCGCCCATGGTCCTTCTTCTCCCATATGATGGCGCGCAGTCTTCAACTGTGACTGCGCTCACGGCCTTGTTGCCGATGGCGGGCAGAATAGACTTATCCACATACCTCTTCGGTAGCGTGATGTCTTTGCGGTCTCTGGATACGATGTCCCGCATGTATCTGTCGCTGAAGTCTCGTACGGTCGTCGACTCCGTACAGTCGCTGCCCTGCTCTTCTTCTTTTCTTCGGCTGGGGACTTCCCAAGGCTGACCTGCATTGCAGCGAAGTCCCTTTGCGTGCGCGTCAACTTGAGCGACATATCTGGATAGCGGCCGAGGTTGACCT
>NZ_JAGTJY010000447.1:0-611 GCF_018195695.1 Achromobacter sp. Marseille-Q0513
CACGCCGCGATAGGTCACGCGCTGGGAGAGATCCACGTCGCGGCCATCCATGCTGAAGGCGATGTCGCCGAACAGCTGCAGATTGAAGCCGGTCGCCGTGACGATCACATCCGCCGGCAGATGTTCACCCCCAGCCAGCTGAATGCCGGTGGCATCAATGCACTCAATGGCGTCCGTGACCACCGAGGCCTTGCCGCTTCGGATGGCCGCGAACAGGTCGCCATCGGGCACCACGGCCACGCGCTGTTGCCAGGGCCGATAGGCCGGGTTGAAGTGCCGGTCCACGTCGAAGCCCTCCGGCAGATGCGCGCGGACCTGGCCGATGAGGAACTCACGAAGCGCCATCGGCTGTTCGAAGGACATGCGTATCACCTCGGCCCTGCGGGCAAGGTGCGCGCGACGCAGGATCTCGTGCGTCCATTCATCCGGCAAATCCAGCGCGCGCAACGGCTCTTCCAATTCGTGGGCCCAAGGCTGCGCGGCGAAGAATGTGGGAGAGCGTTGCAGCATGGTGATGTGCGCGGCGGAATCGGCCAGCGCGGGTATCAGCGTTGCCGCGGTTGCGCCCGAGCCGATCACCACCACGCGCTTGCCCGCGCAATCGACGCCAT
>NZ_JAGTJY010000448.1:0-608 GCF_018195695.1 Achromobacter sp. Marseille-Q0513
GCGCTACGCGGCGCCCGCGCTGGAAAAAGGGCTGGACATCCTGGAGGCGCTGGCCGCCAGCTCCGCCGGCTACACGCTGGCCGAGCTGGCGCAGCGGATCGACCGCAGCGTCAGCGAGATCTTCCGCATGGCCGTGACGCTGCAGCGCCGAGGCTATGTGCAGGTCGACGAGAACGACCGCTACACCCTCACCCTCAAGATGTTCGAGCTGGCGCACCGCCAGCAGCCGCTGAAATCGCTGGTCAGCGTGGCGCTGCCGCTGCTGCGCGAGCTGGCCAGCCGCGCGCGCCAGTCCTGCCACCTGGCGGTGTACCAGGGCGGCCGCGTGGTCGTCATCGCCCAGGTCGAAAGCCCCGAGCGCTGGTCCTTCGGCCTGAAGGTCGGCGTCAACATGGGCCTGACCGACACCTCTTCCGGCCACGTGCTGCTGGCCTTCCGCGACGAGGTCGAACGCACCCGCATGCTGGCCGCCCACATCAAGGTCGAGGGCGAGCTGGAATCCGATCCCGGCGAACTGTTCGCCATCCTGGCCGAGGTGCGCCAGCGCGGCTGCGCCTCCATGCCCAGCCGCCAGATCCGCGGCATCACCAACGTGGCCTACCCCGTGA
>NZ_JAGTJY010000449.1:0-608 GCF_018195695.1 Achromobacter sp. Marseille-Q0513
GGAAAGTCCTGTCGTCGGGGGCGATGTTGAAGCGGATGCCATCACGATGTTGCGATGACGCGCAACAGCACTGTACCGATCGCGTATCGCAGAGGGCAGGTTTGATCTGCATGTGCAAGCCCCCAATCCGTTCCGCGTGTTCAAGCAAGGTCAGGGTCAGGTCGGTTGGCTGGTAGCCGTCCCGCGACCGCTCGAAACGTCGTTGCTGCAAACCACGCGCAATGCGCTGACCACCAACATTCCCGCCGGCTGGAGGCTGGCGTCTGACACCATGGCGCTGGGCATGAACATGGCCTTTACGGAAGCATGGTTCAGCAAAGGGGGAGCCGCGCGCCAAGGGTCAAAAAAGCCTTTTGGACACCCCGCCACGAGCCTGTAGGGCGTTTTCTCGAAGAAAGCGACCCTCGGGCTCTGCGGGCGCGTCGCGCTCTACGGCCCGCTAAACGTGCCTGGAAGACTGTGCATTTTTACGCCCCTAGTCCTTGAAAGAGACCAGAAAGCAGCACTACAATTAGCACTTGTAATTGGTCAAGGAACAGATCATGTCGCATCTTATCTTGGCGGAAATCACCGCGAGCGTGTCAGAACTCAAGAAGAATCCGATGGGT